>JAYSYG010000403.1:0-4684 GCA_043716685.1 Sphingobacteriaceae bacterium
TTTGTACAGTATGGTAACGTTTACTCCAAAAATACGTTATAGCACTGCCTTAAAGCAAGGCAACCGCCAGCAGGATATTATGGATAAAATAATGGCCCGGCCGGATATTGAGTCTGTTTGGGAATCTCCCGAAATTGAAAAAGAAATGTTGAACCAAATAAATTAGCGTTCTCCTACATTTCGATTACCAGTTCTTTTACGACACATCGCTTAAACTCCTGGTATCTTTAATACTTGGAGCTTCCATAGTTGCAGAACGTGAGTACAAAGGCAGGAATATCGGCTTCAGGACTATTATTTTAATAACCCTTGGTTCTACATTTTTTACCATCATCTTCTTTATAATTGGCGAAAAAACTGACCCTGCAAGTGTTGCGTCCAACATTGTTACAGGTATCGGTTTCCTTGGCGCAGGGGCTATTTTTAGAGATGGTGTAAGTGTGAGAGGAGTAACTACTGCATCTGTTATCTGGATTAGTGCGGCGGTTGGAATGGCTTGCGGAATCGGTCAGTATGAGTTAGCCATAATGGTAACGCTTATGGTTCTGTTAATTCTTGTTGGCTTTGCCTGGGTGCAGCAGTTTATAGACAGGTATAATAAGGAAATGGTTTACAGGATCACGATTACAAATGATCTGGAACTGAAATCGGAAATTGAAAAAAATATTAGATCTTATCATTTAAAATTTATCTGGCTGAATTATACCAAGGTTGATACCGATCTGATCATTGCTTACGAGATTAGCGGCGCCGAAAAAAACCACGATATGCTTATCCATTTTCTTACTACTTTTGAAAAGATAAAAAGTTTTAACGTCTAATTAATTTACTGATTTTCAGTAAATTAAAATTAAGACAGAGGTGTAACAAATCCTGCCTAACTTCGTCTTACAACTAAGAAATTGAACTTATCCGACTATAATACCTGTGTTGATTCTCACGCTGACGGTGTTTACCGTTTTGTGCTGAAACATATTAAAGACAAGGATGTAGCGAAAGACATTGTTCAGGATTCATTTGAAAAAATGTGGCGTAAAATTGATACCATTGATTCCACAAAATCGAAAACCTATTTGTTTACAACAGCTTATCACACGTTGGTAGACTACACAAGAAGAGGGGCTAAACAAGCAAAATTTAATGAGGTTGATTTTAACCAGCATAGCCATAATAAACAGTATTCGGACCTGAAAGAGGTTTTGAATAAAGGACTCGAACAATTACCAGAAATCCAAAAAACGGTTTTATTGCTCAGAGATTATGAAGGGTATGATTATGCAGAAATAGGAGAGATTGCACAGTTGACTGAAAGCCAGGTAAAAGTTTACATTTTCAGGGCCAGGACTTTTTTAAAAAATTATATTGGTAAAGTAGAAACAGTTATTTAATGAACACTATTGATTTACATAACTATGAAGCGTTTTTGCTTGACTGCAGCGAAGGCAATCTTGCTGCGGAAGATATTGTTTTGTTGAAAGCCTTTGTAGTTGAACATCCTGAATTGGAGATTGATCTGGACGATTTTGATTTACCATACATTCCGGCAGAAAACCATGCGGCAGATTTTAAAAATGCTTTAAAAAGAACTGAAACCGGGCTAACCGACGAAGAACTTCTAAATTACCTGGAAGGCAATTTGTCTGCTGAAGAATGCTTTCTTTTTGAATTAAAGTTGGAAAAGGATGAAGTTTTGGCTAATGAACTGGAACTCTACAGGAAAACAATTCTGGCCGCAGACATCGATTCTGCTTTTAACTTTAAGGTCGCCTTAAAAAAGACGGAAGAGGATCTTGTTTTAAATAACCGACTGATTTTATATGTAGAAAATCAACTGACACCGACAGAAAAAATTGAATTTGAAAAAGAGCTGGGACTGAATTCTACCTTACAAAATGAATTACAACTTGTTTCAAAAACAATTCTTGTAGCAGATGAATCGCTTATCTATTCGGACAAAGCCGCGCTTAAAAAAGAAAACAAGGTTATCGCTTTATTCAGCTTAAGAACTGTAAGAACTCTGGCAGCCGCCATTCTTTTATTGCTTGGCCTGTCATTTATCTACAGGTATTACAACTCAAAAGAGGAAGTGAAGGGTGGACTGGCAGATCATAATAAGACAAAGTTAAATAACACTACTTCCATTATCAATCCAACGGTAATATTACAGCCGCAGCAAAAATTGCCGGTTAATACATCATCTCCTGAAAAGAAACTTGCTAAAAATATTGTCAACCGGGATTTGGAATCTGACACAGAGAAAGAAAAGATTGAAAAAACACCAGTGTCTTTTCAATCAAAAACTCTCGCACTAAACCTTTACAAGGACACAGCGTCGCCGGGAAACCCTATCAGGGTAAGCCGACAAAGTATAGTTGACATAACACGGGAAAAACAACAACCTGCTCTTATTAATACAAATGAAGTAGAAAAAATAATAGTTCCTCAAAAGCAAGAACAGCCTGAAGTTGTGGCAACAGTTTCAAAAAAAGAAAATAATGTTGACAGTATTGTAAACAGGCAAAGTTATTTATTGTTTTCAGATGACCTGGATGGGGGGGAAGATGTGGCTGGAACAAAAGATGAAAATAAAAAGAGTGGGTTATGGAAACGTGCCGTGCAACTGGCGAAGCAAGCCAACAAATTAGGTGTTAAGTCAGTTGACGGACAAGAAAATTCTGAAAATAAATACCGTCTTTCTTTTAATTCTTTCAGCGTAGAAAAAAAATAATTAAAGGCTGTAACTTTTTTTGTAACACCTGCGTCTTACTCCTAAACAAACAAACAATGTTGTAACTGAGTAAAAAAATTAAACAAATTTAAAATATAAACATGAACAAGACTTCTTTTTTATCCGCACTGATCCTTTCAACTTTTATAAGTTGTCAGGCGCAAAAAAGCCAGGAGAGAACAATTTCCGCTTTTAACAAGATTAAGTTATCGGGAGCCGTAAATGTTATTTACACGAATTCCGATACCCTGAGCCTCGTTTTAAAAGGCAAGGAAAATGATCTTGAAAATATAGAAACCAAAGTAGAAAATTCAACGCTGGTTATCTCAAGCAAAGGCCGTACACATTCAGATTTGTATGTGTACGTAAAAAACAATCAGCTGCATAGTATTGTATCATCGGGGGCGGCAAGTTTCAGAACAAGCAATGTGCTTAAAACGGATTCTTTAAGCTTTAATGTTTCAGGCGCTGCCGAAGTGCATGCAAAGGTAAAAGCGAAAAAGATAAAGTGTATCGAAGATGGGGCGGCAAGCCTCGTTCTTACAGGAACGGTAGATTATTTCAACGCCGAGATCTCTGGCGCAGCAAACTTAAGGAGCTACAATTTAAGGGCTAAGGATGCGGTTCTGCTAACTTCCGGAGCAGCCACAGCCAAAGTATATGTAACGGAAAAATTAAGAGCAACGGCGAGTAGTGCCAGTGATATTAAAATAAAGGGCGATCCAAAAGATGTGACGATAGAAACAAGCACCGCTGCCAACATTACGCGCGTTAAAGATCTATCTTCAAACACTGGAAAATCGGATGGGGACACTACCTTTTTTAACTGGAAAAGCCGGAAAATACTTGTTATAGGAGGTTCTGATGATAAGGATAGGGATAAAGACTCAGAAGATTCTGAGGATGATTTTAAACACTGGAGAGGGTTTTCAATGGGTGTGAATGGGTTTATGAACCAAGGGGGAGGCATCACTATTCCTGACAAGTACCAGTATATGGATCTTGACTACAGGCGCAGTCTTAATTTCCAGTTTAATATAATCGAGCGCCAGATTAACATTGTTGACAATAAATTTAAGATCGTTACAGGTTTCGGATTCGATTATCATTTGTACGAGCTTGCCAATAAAACAATTTTAAATCCGGATAGCTCGTTTACCTGGGGTGTGATTGATTCAACAGATGTATATTCCTACAAAAGAAATAAACTGCGCTGTACTTATTTGCAGGTACCGCTGCTGCTTGAGTTTAACACCAGTAATAATCCTGAAGAAACCTTTCATATTGCATTTGGGGTTATTGGACAGTTCCTTATCGCTTCCCGCACAAAACAGGTTCTTATGGAAGGAAAAAACGAAATTACCAATGTTAGGAAAGATAGCTACAACATGAGTCCTTTTGCAGCCAAAGCACACGTTAATGTTGGCTACAGGAACTGGACATTTTTCGGAGAATATAGTCTGACACCTTTGTTCCAATCGGGTAAAGGCCCTGAGTTATATCCGTTTACCGCTGGGATAAGGGTAGTTCCATTCAGTTAGACTAACAAAAAATCTTTTTTTTAACGGGCCTTTCTGGCCCGTTTTCATTTCCCGCATTTTAAAATAAACTTAATATCATTGTAAAAGGGGTTAATTTTTAGTTTAAATTTGTTTTGAATGAAAGATGTATTTTTAGTACATATCACATTACCGGATGTCTTCAACCAAAAATTTTATGACCTCATCCCAAAGCAAAAGGACCATATTAATGATCTTTTAGAAAAGCAAATCGTTCTGAGCTACTCGCTCGATATGGAACGAAAAAATGTCTGGGTATTTATTTCGGCAACTAATGAAACGGAAGTGATGGATCTTTTAAGCGCTTTTCCTATAATAAAGGACGTTAAAGTAACGATTCATGAACTGGCCTTTCACGATGCTTCTCATAAGGCATTGCCTGATGTTATAATGAATT
>JAYSYG010000404.1:0-4672 GCA_043716685.1 Sphingobacteriaceae bacterium
TTTTTTTAAAGCGCAAACCCCTGTGGCGGAAGTTTTACACATTAAACAGAACAGTTTAATGGAGTCGAAAAAAATAAAACACGATGAATTTAAATATCCTGTTTATGGTTTTTTACTGAAGGATGAATTTGCCAGTGTGCATAAGATAGAACCGGAGATGAACCTGATAGATATGGCGAAACTAAAGAGCATTAAGGAATTTCGTTCGAAAGAAAAAGTATCCAAATCTTCACGCGAGTATTTAAAGTCCCTTGAAAAAGAAGTGGACCTTCATATTGAAGAATTGGTTGAGAATACAAATGGCTTGAGTAATTTTGAAATGCTGAACATCCAGCTGGAACGTTTTGAAAAAGAACTGGATGAAGCCATAGAGAAAAATATGAAAAAATTGGTTTTTATTCATGGAGTAGGGAACGGGCGCTTAAGGCAGGAAATTGCCTCTGTTTTAAAGAAGACAAAAGGAGTAAGTTTCCAGGATGCATCATACAAGGAATACGGGTACGGTGCTACGCAAGTGAATATTTTGTAGTGGCTAAAGCACTTTTGATTTTACTAATATTAGATTTTTAATTTTTTAATCTCCTTATGATCCCATTTTCGCCCCCACGCATAGACGATAAAATTTGCAACGAAGTAGTCGCCGCTCTTAAAAGTGGATGGATCACTACTGGTCCACGCACAAAATTGTTCGAAAAAAAGATCACAGAATATTGTGGCAACAAAAATACCCTTTGCCTGAATTCAGCTACTGCCGGCCTGGAAATTATGCTGCGCTGGTTTGGCGTAAAAGAGGGCGATGAAGTAATTTTACCTGCTTATACTTATTCTGCTACTGCCAATGTGGTAATTCACTGCGGTGCTACGCCTGTTTTTGTTGATGTTAACGGAGATGATTTTAATATTAGTATTCAGGAGATAGAAAAGGCAATTACCCTTCAAACCAAAGTTATCATGCCAGTGGATTTTGGTGGATTGCCTTGTGATTATGATGAAATGAACGCCCTGGTAAAAAGATACGAAGACAAATTTAACGCAACAACTGAAATCCAAAAAAAACTGGGCCGTATTTTAATTCTTAGCGATTCTGCACATTCTTTTGGGGCCGACTATAAAAATAAAAAAGCAGGAGCCTTAACAGATGTGAGTGTCTTCTCCTTTCATGCAGTTAAAAACCTAACTACAGCCGAAGGAGGCGCTGTAGCATTGAATTTACCTGCCCCATTTGATAACCAGGATATTTACAACAAATTATGCGTGACTACCCTGCATGGTCAGAACAAAGATGCGCTTGCTAAAACGCAAAGAGGCAACTGGAAGTATGATATAGTGGAAGCGGGCTACAAATGCAACATGACTGATCTTACGGCGGCAATTGGTTTGATTGAATTGGAACGTTATGATTCCGATACTCTGGTGAAACGCAAACATATAGCTAACACGTATTCTCAGTTATTAAAAGCAGATAAGCGTTTTGAATTGCCGCTTTTTCAAACATCAATAAAACAAAGCTGTTATCACTTGTATCCCTTGAGGATTAAAGGAATAACGGAACAGCAACGTGACGCGATTATGCAGGAGATATTTAATGCAGATGTAAGTGTTAACGTACATTTTATACCTGTTCCTTCTATGAGTTTTTATAAAAATATGGGCTATGATGTAAATAACTACAAAACAACCTGTGATAATTTTAGCCGGGAGATCACGCTGCCTTTGTATTATGACCTTACGGATGAACAGATTCAAACAGTTGTTAATGCTGTTATAAACGCTCTTAATTCAGTATGCTGAAACGCCTGTTTGATATTGTGTTTTCTGCGGCCGGATTAATTCTTCTTTCTCCTTTTTTAATCATTATCGCTCTTTTTGTAGGTCTTACTTCCAGTGGCAGAGTTTTTTATTTGCAGGAACGGGTAGGGAGGTCTGAGAAAAATTTTAAACTTTTTAAATTCAGGACCATGCGCAGCGATTCAGATAAAGCGGGATTACTGACGGTAGGAGGAAAAGATCCGCGGATCACTAAGGTTGGTTATTATCTTCGTAAATACAAGCTTGATGAACTGCCTCAGCTCCTAAATGTCTTTTTTGGAACAATGAGCCTGGTTGGTCCCAGGCCTGAAGTAAGGAAATATGTAGAACTCTACACGGAAGAGCAAAAAAAAGTGCTGCAGGTAAAACCGGGAATTACCGATTATGCTTCTCTTGAATACTTCAACGAAAATGAATTGCTGGCAAAATCTTCGGATCCTGAACAAACGTATATTAAAGAAGTTTTACCGGCGAAACTGGCGCTGAATAAAAAATATATTTCTGAAGCAGGAGTGAGAACAGATCTCAGGATAATTTTCAGGACCCTTACCAAAATTATTTCCTGAAGAGCATTCTCTAAAACTACCTGTACAAGGTTATATGGCCATCCAGAGATCTCATCTCGCCACTATTGCTGGATACATTGATCTTCCAGACATAAACGCCATCTTTACACATCTCGCCGTTAGATGTTCCGTCCCAACCTGTTTTAAGATCGTTGCTCTGGAATAGTTTTTTACCCCAGCGATCGAAGATAATAATCTCGTACATCCTTGCTCCCCTGCATACTGGTAAAAAAATTTCATTCTCATTATCACCGTTTGGTGTAAACACATTAGGAACAAATATATTAAAGTCGGTTTCAACCTTAATGGCTTTTACAAGTGTATCTGAACAGCCCCATAAATTTTTAACCACCATAGCAACAGGGTAAATCCCCGCATCTTTAAAAAAATAAGTGGCATTTTGCTGTGTAGAAATTTTGTCACTGTTGTCTATAAAATACCAGTTCCATGTGTTTATTGCCTCTCCGGAAGAGGTATTGGTAAAAAGTACCTCGTCCATGTTTTCAACAGGTTTTTCAGGCGATATATTGAAGTCAGCAACCGGTAAAGGCCTTGCGTGAACTACAAAGGTCGCCGTATTTGCGCAGGTGCTAAGCGTGTTGGTAAAAGTCCCGCGTATAATATAATCCCCGGCCACAGTGAAAGGAAGGGTGAAATTTTTGGCATTTATTATTTCATTTCCATTAATTTGCCACTCGGTTGTAATAAGTGTTGATGGTTGTGTGGAGTAATAATTAAACTTAGATGTAAAGGGTACACAGGCTTCCATCAACGAACTCAATAATGTGCCGTTGGGCAATGGATCCAGGTAAATGTTTGTATTGGTAAAGTTACTACAGCCTTTAGAATCTGTTACGATCAATGTATAAGTACCTTCATAAGCGAAACTACTCGCTGTAAACGTTAACACATTTCCGGCAAAGTCAAAATTACCCGGACCTTTCCATTGATAGTACGAACCCCCGAAACCCTCTAATTGTAAAACCTTATTTAAACATACCCTGGTATTGGGATAAACACTCAGATACGGAAATGGTAACGGAAGCGTTTTAATACCGGCCGTAGTAACAGATGTACATGTATTAGCAGCTTTACCCAGTACAGTATAAATAGTAGGCGCAGAATTAGTGGCGCTCGCAATTAAGGCGTCTGGCCCCTCTGTATAATAGAAGCCAGGACCCGTCCATGTATAGGTACTTGCGCCGCTTACCTTCAGGGTTGCTGCCTGGTTTAAACACACCGTGGTGCTTACAGGGCTTAAGATCGGGTTAGTAGAAATATTTACTGCAAGGGTGCCGGAGCTCTGGCAGGTATTAGCATCCACTACAGTTAAGGTGTAAATACCTGCAAAAGATGTTTTACAGGAATCTCTTCCGCTATACTGGTTCTGGCTTCCCCAAGCCGGACCCTGCCATAAATACGAAACCGCATTACTTACCGGGCTTACTCCAAGACTCAAACTCTTGGTCTCACATACCGGACTATTGCTGGTTAAACTAAAGGAAGGCAAAGGAAAAATGACAACTGTGTGTGTTGTGTTATTTACACACGGACCTGTGGTTACCTGCAGGGTGTATACGCCAGAGGCAGGAACAGTTGCAAAAGTAATAAAGGGGTTTTGTTGTGACGAGCTAAAACTGTTAGGTCCGCTCCAGTTGTAGAAAACTCCTCCCGTACCCACAAAATTTAACGTACTGCCAAAACATTTCGGGCTGGTGCTTGTAATGGTAGGGATTGGCAAGGCGGTTACCGTTACATCACATACAGCTGTATTGGTGCAGCCAACAGAGGAGGTTGCTTTTACAGTATAATTTCCCGAAGCATTTACAGGTGGGTTATTTATAAAAGGGTTTTGAAGATTCGAAGTATAAGAGTTTGGTCCAGACCATTGAAAGGATGCGCCTGCAAAAGAACCGGAATACAGATTTAAAGTTTGATTTACGCATACCGTGCTTCCCATAGCGCTAACCGTTGGCGTTGGGTTTACCACGATTGTTTTTGAGGTAGCTGCCGTGCAGCTGTTAGCGGCCGTTACTGTTAAATTATACACTCCGCTGTTATTGGGAGCAGCGCCACTAATAACAGGGTATTGTAAGGAAGAGGAATAGCCCAGCGGACCAGTCCATATGTATGACGCTCCGCCGTTTCCAAACAAATTTAAGTTTTGGCCGTTACAGATAGGACTATTGCTATTAAGTAGAGGAAAGGGAAGGACTTTAATAATAATACTTGCTGTGGCAATACTGTTACAGCCTAAGGCGCTGCCGGTAACTGAATACTGGGTATTACTCATCGAG
>JAYSYG010000405.1:0-4666 GCA_043716685.1 Sphingobacteriaceae bacterium
ACAGATATAATGAAAGATAAAGCCGGTATAATTCATTTCCGTGCGAACGATATTTTCTTTAAAATTAAAAACAGGGAGCATGACGAATCCTAAAACAAATACGATCAGGCTGGCGAGATTTAAAGAAGTAACGCTATTCCTTATATAACGGTTCTCATAACGCGCAAGTCCGAAATTAAGAGCAAGAACAAAAAGTAAATGATAGGCTTCCACAACAATGTAAAAAGCAACCTTCTCGTCCATACGCTCTCTTAACTGGTATATCAGTTCAAAGATGCCAGTGCAGTAAAGCAGCATTACAAACGCAACGCGTAAATAAGAACTATAATTTTTAGCATGGAAATCGATTCCCGCAAAGCGCAACATTTCGCCTGGCTCCGTTGCTTTGACTTCCTTTCTTAATAAAAGAACAACTGCACCTACCGAAAATGCAGAAACCATTCCGGTAATAAATCCTTTATTTAAAAGAATATTCTGTACGATCGTGTCAAATTGTCTGTACACCTGAATCCAATCCATAGCCAGACTAAATAGCATTAACACTGTAATTAAAACCGAAGCAAAGCGGTAAAGCACAATTTTAGAGCGTTGGGCCAGCCACATCAGCAGCACACTTTCCAGGGCCCAGAAGAGGGTAATGTAATTTCCATGGAGTTGAACAGGTGCAGAGATCGTAATAAAAGTAAGTGTGAGGCCGATCATCAGGTACACCAGTTTTTCATCTGCCTTGAATTTCTTATACAATAACCAGGCGCATATCAAGTTAAATACTGCCATACATACACTGAAAAGTCCTTGCAATTCCTGGTTATAATAGTGAAGAATGTGCATACCTTCTCCGTAAAATAAAAACGTATTGCTGATCAGAATAGAAAGTTCAAAGGCATCAAACTTTCTTTTCTCTTTAATGTTGTTTATAATATTCATAAGCACAAACACAACATAAAAGATAGCACCGAATAGCAAGGCGCCCTGGTAGGGGCCACGAGGGTTACCAATTACCTTTGATTCCAGCCAAACGATATAAAGCAGCATGGTGAAGCAGTATGTTAATATATTCACCAGATTCCATTTGCGCAGGTAAGCAAGCACCAGCATGCCGGCATCAAGGATCAGGATATAAATAAACAACACCTGGTAATTTCCTTCTCCTGTGCTTACCATAAGCGGCGTAGCAAAGCCACCTACAATCGAAAGCGCTGCCAGCTCTATGCGGTCGTAACTAACAGAAATAAATACACTGAAGGCAGTGATTAGGAACATGATAATAAAAGCCGTTGTCTGGTTGAAAATATGATACTGGTGAAAGCCTATGCCTATTGTAAAATAAAAGATAGCAATGCCACCGGCAACAAGCACCGAGCTAAATGCCTTGAATTTAATATGAAGGCGGTGGGCAAAGCCGAGTACAATTCCTCCGCACAAAATTCCAATTCCTACACGGGCTATTTCATTAATCCAGTCTTTGTCAATGGCAAACTTTACAAAAAAGGCAATACCAATAACAAGTATTGTAATGGCCACCTTACTTAAAATATTTTCACCAATAAATTTTTCAAGATCAGGATTGTTTTTCCTGAAGCTAGTGTACCAATCTTCTTTTGGAACAGAGGATCTTTGGTTCTGTACATTTACCGTGACTTCCGGTTTGCGAACAGGTTTCTCTTCTTGCTTTTTTTCTGGTTGAGGTATTTTCTCCAGCTCAACAACCTTCTCCTTTTCAAGTGGCGGCACATGTGTGAGATTCAAAGGAATAACAGGTTTTTCTACTTTTGGGAGTATTACCGGCAGTTCATCCTTCTTAACCGTTTCTTCTGGGGTAATAATTGTCGCAGTTGGTTTTACCTCTGTTGTTTTAGCAGCGGCTTCTTTTGCAGCAACCTGGGTCTGCGTAAAAGAAAGTTTTTTTAAATACGCTTCCAGGCTCGTTAATTTTTTTTCTAAGGCATTAAGTTTTGAATTACGTGAGGTTTCAAAAAACATCATTAGAATAATGACGATAAACAATAAAAATATTTCCATGATTTATTTACTCAGTTAAATATACCGAAATAAAACTACCTGGGTACAACTGTAGTTAGGCCCTTATTTACGCGTTGTACAATAACGAGGGCTATTTTTGAGAAATGTTTATCGATGATTTTTTTCGGATTATTTAATGCCGGATCAAAATCTTCTTCCACTGTTCCCGAATTAATTTCCTTTCCATCAAACGTATAGACAGTATAATGCACAACAATTTTGCGGTTGGGATTTCCGGGTCCCGGATCGGTAGGGTTTTTGGATCCGCTGGCAAGGATATCGAGTTGATTGATAAACACAAAAATATCTGTCTTGTATTTACCGTAGAGCAGGGGAACAACTTTTGGATTCGTTAAGCGGGCTTCCATAAAACGTTTATCCCCGTTTGTTTCAACAATCACTTGTCCTTTCTCGATCTTCTTTTCTTCTTTTTCTTTTTTCGGAGCCTTATAATTCGTTTGATCGGGTACCTTTAAATATTCATAACTCAGGTATTGATATAAACCTTCGAGGTCCTTTTTATATTTCACGGTATCTTCCATTAGATCGACCACATTGAATTTTGAGGCTTTAAAGGCTTTGTAAAGCTGATCGTTCAGGCCATCCCTGAATTTGTAGCGTATTTCTTTGGCTGATAGTTTTGTCTCCGCATTAAAATTACGGTCCACTTCTCCCATATACAATTTGGGTTCGAAGGGAATAAGCATGACTTTATGGGCGGTCACAGGTTCCCGTTCCGTGTTTTTCTTTTGGTTAAGTGTAGGGTTTTGGGAAGAAAGATAAAAAGTTGAAATAAAAAGACTGAAAGAAATTACTAATTTTTTCATAGTATAATAAAATCTATAATTCAGTAAATCAAAAAATTCAAAAAACCACTAATTCCGGAGCCAGTCTGTATTCGCATACAACATGAGACCCAGAACAATAAACAGACCAACGTTGTTGGCGTAGTAAATAACCTGGTCTGATACTTTTTTACCGGTAATCATTTCCCAAAGAATAAACATAATATACCCACCATCCAGCATTGGAATTGGTAAAAAATTCATGAAAGCAAGGGCCAGTGATAAAAATCCGGTAAACATCCAGAATTGCTGCCAGTCCCACTCCGAATTCATTTGCTGCACCATTGTATAAAAACCGCCTACCTGCTTGTGAGCATCTTTAACTGTGAACAACACTACAAATTGTTTGGCTTGCATAACAATAAGTTCCATGCCATCTTTCACACCTTGCGTGAATGCCTGGAAAATATTGAATTTTTGTTCTTCAATTTTTATTTCATCAACAGGCGTTTGGAAAACACCAAGTATGCCACTTTCACTTACCTGGCAAGTGGTGTGCACAGAGTCTTTGCCTCTTAATAATGTAAGGGATACCTTTTTTGATTTGTTTTTAATTATCTGCGTCCTGTATTCATCAATAAACGTAATAGGAACTTCATTCACCGAAATTATCCTGTCTCCTTTTTTGATATCTGCATTTGCCGCAAAACTCGATTCGTCTACTGAATCAATTTTAGGAATGTAACGCGCAGCTACGAAACTCGATTTTTTCATACGCTTTAAGATCTTCCCACGATCATCATTCGTAACCGGTATCGAAAATTTTTCTCCGTTGGCATGAATACCTTCAATGTGCGCGATCCCATTCATAATGATTTCAACCGGGATGCGGTTAATTGAGCGTACCGGCTTTCCATCCAGGGATGTAATAAAATCACCGTTGCGCAGTCCTAAATTGTAAGCTGAACTGTCTACCATCAATCCGTGTGGAATATTGGTGATAGGCAAAGTTTCCTTTCCATACACCAAAAGCGCCATCCAGAAAATAAAAATACCGAGTACCAGGTTCACAAGGATGCCGCCCATCATCACTAACAGACGTTGCCAGGCTGGCTTGCTGCGTAATTCCCATGGCTGTGGTGGTGAATCAATAATCGATTTGTCCATTTGTTCATCTACCATTCCGGCAATCTGAACATATCCGCCAAAAGGAAACCAGCCTAAACCGTATTCCGTGTCGCCGATCTTTTTTTTCCATAAAGCAAAATTCATTACAGAAGCGAATGGAAATAAAAAGTCAAAAAATAAATAGAATTTATCAACCCGGCATTTAAAACGTTTTGCAAACCAAAAATGACCGAATTCGTGAAGAGTTACTAAAATGGTAAGACTTAGAAAAAGCTGTGCTATTTTTATGAACATAGTGGTAATTAAATTTGTGTGGCCATAACTTTATAAAAAGCAGTTACAAGCAGCGTAAAATTAATGTTTTTTGATTGATTAAATAAGAATTAATTGCCTTTTAAAGAATATTATGATTTATAACTGCTCGTTGGCAAAAAACCGCGCTTCTTTGTCGCTGTCAATGTATTGCTGATAATCCGGCACTTTAATATAAGAAACTTTGTTAAGCGCATGCCCAATCACATCGCTCATTTCTAAAAATCCAATTCTGTCCTCTAAAAAAGCCTGCACGGCAACCTCATTCGCTGCATTTAAAACACAAGGCATATTCCCTCCTTTTTTTAAAGCTTCAAAAGCCAGTACCAGATTCGGAAAAGCTTCCATATCTGCTTTTTCAAAAGTAAGGTTAGGATAGTTTAAGAAATCAAAACGCGGGAAATTATTTTTCAGGCGTT
>JAYSYG010000406.1:0-4663 GCA_043716685.1 Sphingobacteriaceae bacterium
GGTCATTGAAAGCTATATCGCTTTTCAGAAAAAAATGATCCTGAAAAAGGAATTCACTGAAATTGTTTCCATTCTGCGGGAGTCTTTTCCACTTCAAAGTATTAGTGGGTTTTCCACCGACGCTATTATGGATCTGATCGGAAACGATAAAAAGACTTCTAAAAATAAATTCTATTTCTCACTGATCACTAAAATAGGCTCCTGCAAAATTAATGTGGAAGTAAACCAAACCCAGGTAAAAAAAGCCATTGACTATTATAATACACTTATTAAATGATAGAGCTTTGGGCGCCACAGCATATTAAGAATACTTTCTTACAGCTTTCCGGGTCCAAAAGCATAAGCAACAGGTGGTTGATCCTGAACGCCGTTTTAGAGCTGGGTCTTGTTATTGAAAATCTTTCAGACGCAGAAGATACTGTACTTTTGAAAAATGCGCTTCAACAAATTAAAGGAAGTAAAAAGAGTAAGATCGATATTCAACATGCAGGTAGCGATATGCGCTTTTTAACTGCTCTTTTAGCGTGCAGAGAAGGCGAATGGACGTTAACCGGATCGGACCGGATGAAACAACGTCCGATTGGTGAATTGGTGACAGCTTTAAAATCATTAGGTGCAAATATTACGTATCTTGAAAAAGAGGGTTTTCCGCCTTTATTGATCCGTGGGCAAAAATTAGCCGGTGGAAATATAGAGATAGATAGCGGTGTAAGCAGCCAGTTTGTTTCCGCTTTATTATTAATTGCTCCCTCTCTCGAAAAAGGTCTTACATTAACTCTAAAAGGCAGAACAGTTTCTATGCCTTATATAGATATGACTGTTTCCTTATTGAGATCTGTTGGGGTATTGGTAGAACAAAAAGAAAATTTAATACAGGTGTCATGTCAATCAAACCTTGACAGGGTTATCCCGCAGGGTATAGTTGATATGAAACCAATTCCACCATCTTCCTCCCAAGGGTCATCGGGATTACTTCTTCCTTCTTCCATTTATGTTGAGTCCGACTGGTCCTCCGCTTCCTATTGGTATGCTATCTGCGCACTTGCAGGCAATGCCGAAATTGAACTGGGTTCGTTATACAAAAAAAGTCTGCAGGCAGATTCTGTTTTACCTTTACTATACAAAGACCTTGGAGTAAAGACGACTTTTAAAGAAAACTCAATCGTCCTTAGTTCAATTAAACCTGTCATTAAGGATTTTAGTCATGATTTTACAAATTGCCCCGATATAGCGCAAACTCTGGCTGTAACCTGTTTTGGCCTGGGTATAAAAGCAAGACTGTATGGCCTAAGCACTTTAAAGGTAAAAGAAACCGATCGGATCCTTGCATTAAAAACCGAATTGGAAAAGTGTGGGGCAAAAATTGAAATTACAAAGGAAAGCATTGATATAACTCCCAGCGGGAATGAAACCCGAATCCGTGAACCCGAAATAATAAATACCTACAACGACCACAGAATGGCCATGAGTTTCGCTCCTCTTGCCTTATTATACAAAAGCATAAAAATTGAAGATCCTTCGGTGGTGCGTAAATCCTACGGCTCCTTTTGGGAAGATTTGAAATCCGTTGGTTTTAATGTAAATTTGCAGCCTTAATCTATGGCCTTTTTCGCATCCAATAAGAATACCGCAGAGGGAACTGAAATGTCCTTTCTTCAACACCTTGAGGAATTGAGGTGGCACCTGGTGCGAAGTGCCATTGTTATTGTTGTTTTTGGTATTGCCGCATTTTGCCTCAACGATTTTTTATTCGATACTGTCATCTTCGGTCCCTTAAAACAGGATTTTATCTCGTACAAGACCTTGTGCTCTTTAGGGCATAAAATAGGAGTTGGTGATGTAATGTGTATGGTTGTAAAACCGGCACACCTTCAAACATTAAGTGCCTCCGAACAATTTTTTAATCACATGTGGATCTCCCTCATGTGTGGTCTGATCCTTGGATTTCCTTTTGTATTGTGGGAATTATGGAAGTTTATCCGCCCAGCGTTAAAAAACCAGGAAGTTGGTCCGGTTAAGGTTTTTGTCGTGATTGCTTCCATACTTTTTCTTATCGGGATCTTTTTCGGCTACTTTTTATTGTTCCCGATGAGTTACAATTTCCTGATCAATTACCAGGTTTCTTCCAGCGGTATTGTTCAAACACAAAATACCTTTGATGATTACATTTCACTTATAAGTACTATGGTACTGGTATCGGGAATCATTTTTGAAATGCCGGTACTTGTTTACTTTTTAACCCGCATGACGCTGCTTACGCCTGTATTTATGCGCAAGTACCGCAAACACGCCGTGGTAATTATTCTTATTGCTGCAGCCGTTATCACACCAAGCCCCGATGTAACCTCGCAAATGGTTGTTGCAGTGCCTATGTATCTTCTGTACGAGCTAAGCGTATTTGTTTCCGCATGGGCTATCAAAAAACACAAGTTAAACGTTTAAAACATCTGACATGTCAAACCAGGTAAAAGAATTTAACGAGTACCGCGCCAAAATGAATGCGGTTATTCTGGAAAAAGATAACCTTGTTATAAAACGCCTTTTTAATCTTGATACACAAACGTATTCTGAAGGAGCTTTAAATGTTAAGACAAAAGAAATGCTGGGCCTTGTTGCCAGCATGGTATTGCGTTGCGACGACTGTATTAAATACCACCTTGAAAAATGTAAAGAACAAGGTTGCACCACAGAAGAAATTTATGAAATATTTGCAGTGGCCAACATTGTAGGCGGAACCATTGTTATTCCGCATACACGACGTGGAGCTGAATTTTGGGAAGAACTTCAAAAGTAATTTGACATGGGCGGAGCAATTATGATCATCAGCTTTGTCTCTATGTTATTTCTGGGACTCCCTACGCTGACCTTTTTTTACGCAAAACAAATGGGACGAAATCCTAAGAAATGGTTTATTACCAGTTTTTTTACCAGGAATTGTAACAATTATACTTTCGTTTTTACCTTATTTGTCTGAAGAGGAAAATCCTGAAGATCATTCCTAATGCTTTGAAGAGGGCTGTCTAAAAGTCACAAATGAATGAACGTTCGAGCGGCTCTCCATCCGGCGGGGGAGCCGAGAACTAAAGACTTTGAAAATTGCCCCATCTCGACTTCGCTCGATGCGACAATTTTCAGGAATCAGAACTTTTTAGACAGCCCGTTTCCAGTTTCTAAGCCTTGATCGCTTCGAGTAGAAAAAATGCGCCTCTTGTCATTTTTTCGTATCGATAAGTTTTACAAGGGTCTCAATACGGAAATTAAAAAGCTAAATTTTCTAACGAGCTGACAACCTTATAGTGACTAATCAATGTCCCAGACACTGGGGCGTTTTTTGGTGTAGAAAGGCTTGAAGTAATTTTTATGCTCAAGGATAAAAGCCAGAATAAAATAAATAATAATGGGACTTCCAAACGTAAAAAAAGAAAGATAAATAAAGTACATTCTCACGGTGGTGGTCCTAATCCCCATTTTTTTTCCAAGCCACTGACACACGCCAAAAGCTCTTTGTTCAAACCACTTGGATATTCTGTTGATCATGATACAAAGATAAAACAATTAGGTTACTCTAAGATAAAAAAGTGAAGGGTGAACTCCTAAACTCTATCTTAAGCAGGATTTAAAATAGCCGCCGCAATTCCACATTTCAAACATTTTCTGGAAGTACAATAATTATCATACAGGTTAATAATTGCCTGGCTTGCCGCCGCATTGTGCAAACTGCTTTTCCGTGATTCAAAAAGCCTGGACTTTGCATTGGATTCAAATTTACAAACGTTAAGTAGCTCAATCGTTGCTTCTGTATATTCCGGCTTTGTAAGTTTTTTAGCATAAAAGAAAAAGAAAGGTGCAAATGTATTAATGATGATATTCTCCGCCGAAGTTTCACCAAAAGAAAGATTCTTATCCAGTGTTTTTCCATCCGGTTTATAGTGATTTTTCCAATACCCCTCCAGGTTTATCTTAAGGGAAGTCATCAATTTTGTGTAATCAGCATTTTTTTGAGGACTAATAAAAATTTCAGGATTTACATAAATCAGCATAGCAAACTGAGCGAGACGTACATTTGGAAAATTTGCCGGACGCAATTTTGAGAACTTAAAAAGTTCTTTTTGCAGTGGGTTGAGCTGGTATTTGTTTTTCAGATATTCAAACTCATTCTGTAGATTCCTTATGTAGATGTCGTTAAAGTGGTTGTCCAAAAGCCCCGACATGCCTAATAATAAAGCCTCCAGCTGAAGAAGATTGTCCGCATGCTTTAACAATAAATGAACAGGAAGCTGTTTTGCGATAAGTTCAAACGGCAGTGCATTTACTTTAAATCCAAAGTTTCGCAACAAGCAGGTATAAAAAGTCTGGGTATAGTCCCCTTTGTATAGCCGAAAATAATCTTCAATCCGCTTTACCTTTTCCTCTAGTCTTTCTATGGTCATTCTTTCCATCCAGCTTATAAATTTCAGCTCACTCACATCTTTAAGCTGAGTGGCACAGGGAAGTTTGGACTTGGTTGTAGCCAGGTGTTCATATGCCTGTAGCGTTTTGTCTTCCACGAGATTTTTAAGCTCCAGAACCTCAACATTGTTCTCCTTGTTTTGATCCAGGTCTACATCATGCTCGTAAACGACATGAAGAATTATGTTATCGTAACTTTTGTTTTGCTGATGCT
>JAYSYG010000407.1:0-4642 GCA_043716685.1 Sphingobacteriaceae bacterium
TTGAGCATGCTGGTATAACACTCTTTGAATGGAGTATCGCGAATTTCACACTTAAATCATAATTAATGAATTGGCCTAAACTAAGTACACAAAAAATAAAACAAAGAATCTTTGAAGGCTTAAGTAAAAATTTGAATTACAGAAGCGAAAATATTTTGGGAATTCCGGCGACTTACCTTGATACCGACATATTTTACGACGACGCGCCCTTCTTAAAAGATGCCCCGTTTTTATCCATGTTGGTGGCTAATCCAAATCACATCGGTTGCCACACATTGGAGGGTGAAAAAGAGCACATATTTAAAGGCAGCCAGGAGATTGAAAAAGATCTTATTCGAATATGTGCAGAAGAAATTTTTGGAGCAGAACCAAAAACGTATGATGGTTACGTAGCTTCAGGTGGCACAGAAGCAAACATAGAAGCGTGTTGGATCTATCGAAATTATTTTATTCAAAAACATAATGCCAAACCAGAACAAATCGCCGTGATTTATTCTGAGGACACACATTATTCATTTCCTAAAGCTTCTAATCTTTTATCAATAAAACCGATTGTATTTGATGTACATGAAGATACAAGAGAGATAAACATCAACGATCTTGAAAAAAAATTGTTGGATGCTCTCAATTACGATATAAAATATTTTATTGTGAATGTAAATCTTTCAACTACCATGTTTGGTAGTGTAGATGATATTGAAAAGATGACAGATCTTTTTAATTTATTGAACATTAATTACAAGTTACATATTGACGCTGCGTTCGGGGGTTTTATTTATCCATTTACCAAAACGGATAGCAAGCACAACTTCAGGAACCCAAATGTGAGCTCAATTACGATTGACGGTCACAAAATGTTACAATCACCTTATGGCACAGGAATTTTTTTAATACGGAAAAATATGATGCAATATGTTTGCACAGAACAAGCATCCTATGTTCAGGGAAAAGATTATACACTGTGTGGCAGCCGTTCAGGAGCAAACGCCATCTGCATCTGGATGATTCTGCATATGCATGGTTCTGTGGGATGGACGGTGAAAATGAATCATTTGCTGGATAAAACAACTTCACTTTGCTCTGAATTGGATGAATTAGGTGTTAAATATTATAGGAACACTTACCTGAACATAATAACTATTAAAAGTAAATACATAAGCTCCGAGTTAGTTAATAAGTTTTGTCTTGTTCCCGATAACCATGATGATCCTAAATGGTACAAAATAGTCATGATGCCTCATGTAAAACCAGGAATTCTTGATAATTTTCTGAATCAATTAGAAAACGAACTTTTAGATAAACGGATTGAGTCATGAGTCTGACACGTAAATATAATGTTGCGGCGCCGCGTTATACAAGCTATCCTACGGTTCCTGCATGGAATAAAACACCTACACAAGAGGAATGGAAGGAACTTGTAAAGGCCGGTTTTAAAAAGACAAATTCGCTAAACGGGATTAGCCTTTACATCCATCTTCCATTTTGTGAAAGTCTATGCACCTATTGCGCCTGTAATACGCGCATAACAGTTAATCATAAAGTAGAGGAACCTTATCTCGAATCTGTTTTAGAGGAATGGATACTTTACTTACAAATCCTGGATGAAAAACCGAGAATTAAAGAAATTCATTTAGGCGGTGGTACACCCACTTTTTTTAGCCCTGTTAACCTGAAGCGACTATTAACAGGAATTCTAAATACTGTTGAAATTTGTCCGAATCATGATTTTAGTTTTGAGGGACACCCTTCCAACACAACTTCAGAACATCTACAAACTCTTTTTGACCTTGGTTTCAGACGGGTAAGTTTTGGAATCCAGGATTTTGACCCTATTGTACAAGATGTGATCAATCGCTACCAATCCTATGAGGAAGTAGATAGTATTGTAAAAGAAGCACGTAGGATCGGATACACATCAATTAATTTTGATTTGGTTTACGGTCTCCCCTTACAAAAGCTGGAGACGATAACATATACCATTACCAAGGTAATTCAATTAAAACCCGATAGGATAGCATTTTACAGTTATGCCCATGTGCCTTGGATCAAGCCGGGACAAAGAAAATTCACAGAAAAAGATTTACCCGTAGATGTAGAAAAGCGTAAACTTTATGAAAAGGGTCTTGAGATGTTCAACTTAGCAGGTTATGAAGATATTGGAATGGACCATTTTGCAATGAAGACAGATCCCTTATATCGTTCTATGAAAGAAAAAAAACTTCATAGGAATTTTATGGGATATACTGATAAATATACCGAGTTAATGATAAGTCTTGGTGTCTCGGCTATCAGTGATACCTGGAATTCCTTTGGACAAAACATAAAAGTGGTCGAAGCCTACCAAAAGGCTGTTTCAGGGGGGCTGTTTCCAATCTTTAAGGGGCATATTCTGAATGAAGAAGACTTAATTGTAAGAAAGCATATCTTGAGAATAATGTGCGCAGGTGAAACTGAATGGAAGGGCGATCAACTTGTTTACCCAGCAATATCTCAAGGATTAGCGCGATGTAAAGAATTAGAGTCCGATGGGCTTTTAGAAATTTTTCCTGATAAAATAAAAGTAACGGAATCAGGAAAGGCCTTTTTGAGGAATATTTGTGTGTGTTTTGATACATATTATCAGACGAAATCAGAAGTGAAGAATACATTTAGTACAGTGGTTTAGAATAATATAAACTTTATTCAAACATGAGTATACCGCCAGAATGCTGTATTTAAAATTTTTCTTACATTTGGTTTAGGATTAGAACCCAACTCGGGCTACTGGAAAATAGGTGGATTTATAGGTGGATTTTTTTTTCTTGTATTATTAGGTTTTATCCTTTTTCATCCAAAAAACAAAATTTTCGAAAAGCTTCGAAATAACCTATTTCAAATAGTTTCAGGCTTTGATAATCAATGATAATCACAGAGTTATTAACACCCGTAAGGGCTACAAGAGTAGCAAAAGAGACCCACGCATCACGTGGGGTCTTTGTTTTAATGGGTCTTAGCATTAAAGACCGGAGCAAACTAAAACGAAATAAATATTTTGTGAGACTGTTTAGCAAAACCTTAATTTTATAAATTAAACAGCTACATTTTCCAAAGTATTAAGTCCATGAAAAAACAAGACAAAATAAGAATACTCTTCCTTTTCTTATTACTCACAAGTGCAGCAGGTCTTTTGGCCCAGGATGAAGAAACAAGGGATGAGACTTTAAGGTCACACCCGCGTAAAAGTAAAATCTTAACAGGTTTGTATGTTGGTTCTTATTTTGCCAATAAATATACGGCGAACTTATATAATGGTTATGGGTTTGACATGGATGGCAATAGGAATACTTTTGGAAATAGCCTTATGCACCAGAAAATTGTAAATGAATATGGGGGCGGATACGGACAACACGATCAGATAGCTGATGCGCTTGGTGTAGATCAGGGTCAATGGACTTTCAATGAAAGCGACATGCCTTTTAACATGCATTATACGCCAGCTATTATGGTGGGTGCTCATTTTAAAATTCCTGTGTCAAGGAGAAGTTCTGTTATAGTAAATGTGAATGGAGTAAAATTGAACATAGAAGGTAATTTTACCATTACCACCCTTAAACCCAACAATCCGAATCCCTTAATAAATAATAATGTGCAAACGTTCGCCATAAAAGGAGGAGAACAACGTTTGCTTTTCCAATTGGGGTTTCAGCAATTGTTTGGTGAGGATGATAAATTTAATTTTTTGCTGGAAGGAGGAGCAATCGGTACTCTGGCTAAATTTGACAAAAATTATATTTATATCAACACTTGCGGACGAATAGATCTTACGTACTATGTAAATCAAACGCTTTACCCTGCTCCTTATCCCGGTAAACGGCCGCTGGGTTTTGGTGTTGGTGCTTATGCCGGAGTGGGAGTTAATCTTGATGTCAGTCCTAAATTCCTGGTTCAAATGATCTATAATCCTTCTTATGAAAAGGTAAATATGGGCGACACTCCTAAATTAAAACTTCAGCATGCAATTGGAATGCGATTTTATTATAAATTCCTGAAAAGGTAAGCAAGCGCGAAGTTTTTTAAACGCGCACATTGAGGATCTCAGCGCAATGTTTATGTTTGATCTACTTCATATTTTAAAAATGAAAACATAGTCCTTGGAGATGACTGATAAATAGGTAGTGGAAAAAAACAGGAAAAAAATTACCGACCTGATAAAAACTCTGGACACGTATAAAGCTGCCGAAAAAAAATCAAATGATGGAGTGGCATATTTACAAAAAGACCATGAAGTACCACGTTACTGGGCAAGAACCCTGACCGCCCATTATTTAAAAACAAAAGAGAAATTGGTATAACAAGGTAATTGCTAAGGTGAAAACCGTATGTACCTTGCCGGACAAAGAAAGCAAACGACCAAAATAAGTTAGAGAAGATTTTATCAGTTTGTTCCGCTGATTGGAAGCTTAGCAAACCCTTTATTGATAAAGCATTGGAAGTTCCCGGAAAGAGAACACCCCGACATTTCTGCCGGGGTGCATTGTTCTTTTACCCAAAAAAAACGAGAATTATGAAAATTCCTAACATAAAGTTAATGATTTATTAAATGAAAACAAATAAAAACGGAAAAAAGTTAATTTATTTTTAAACCATGCGGGTATACCCCTAA
>JAYSYG010000408.1:0-4632 GCA_043716685.1 Sphingobacteriaceae bacterium
GAGGGAAAATTGTACGGGTTCCCTACACCAGTATTCCAGCTGTAAGTATTATTATTTCCACCGGTGGCCGTAAGATTAATTAATCCTCCATAACAGGTATTCGTATTTCCTGAAACGGTGAGGGTGGGTATAAATACATTCACTAGTACAGTTTTGGTGCTTGAACAGCCTGTTGTGGTAAATGAACCCTGAACAGTATAGATTACCGGGCCTGAAGTAAGTGAAGTGGGGTTCACGATGGTGGTTGATGTAAATGCGCCATTGGCGTTCACATCCCAGGAGTATGAATTAGCACCACTCGCCGTTAAGGTAGAACCACCTCCATTACAAACCAGGATTTTAGATGCACTAATTGAAATGGTCGGAGTATTGTAAACAAGAACAATTTGATTGGCACTTGTGATGCAACCAAACGAATTATCACCTTTAACGTTGTATGATATTGATGTGGTAGGTGAGTCAACAATAGACTGTGTATAAAGGGTTCCTGATGTAGACGTCCAGGTGTAATTTAATGCTCCGCTCGCTGCAATGCCTACAGTTTGCCCAACACATATAGAAGGTGTAGTAGCTGTTGTAAGTATGGTTGGGTTAGGATTGGCCGCCAAAAACACGGTTGTTATATTAACACACGTTCCATCGGAAGCGGCTACAGTATAGGTGGTAGATGAAGGAGGGCTAACTACCGGGCTTGCACCGGTAAATGTGTAGCTCGGAGGGCCGGGCGCTGTCCACGTGTAGGTTTGCCCGCCACCAACCGCAAGGGTTGCAGGGTTAAGAGCACACACAATGGTTGGTGTTGCAATTGCAAAAATAACCGGCAACGCATTCGTTACCACACTTATGGTTTTGGTATCAACACAATTGGCATTGGATTTAGTAATGGTATATGTAGTGGAACCAACGGCAGGTGTTACAATAAAAGAAGATGTAAACACTGTTTGGCTAGAACTTGACCAGGTATAATTACTTGCCCCTGTTGCCGTAAGTGTTGATGAGTTTCCAATACAAATTAAGGAAGGCAACGCTGTAGGGAATGCAACCGGAGTGGTAACTACGGTTACCGGAATTGTAGCTGAAGCAGTGCAACTTAAAGCGCTGGTTCCAATTACGGTATATATAACAGTGGAAAGAGGATTGAATCCAACACCATTAGTAATAGAGACCGAACCGCCTGACCAGGCATAAGCTGTTGAATTACCAACACCGGTTAAAGTAAGAGTAAGACCGGAACATAAAGAGGGTGAACTGGCCACTGGTGTTATTGTTGGAAAAGGATGCACGGAAACGGAGGTTGCCGCACTCGTTGTTCCGCAAGCATTGCCACCTGTAACCGTATACCCTGAAGCAATGGTAGGAGAAAAGACAACTCCGTTGGTAACGGTTGTGCTTCCGCCTGTCCAGGTATATGTAGCAGCACCACTGGCTGTAAGAGCGACTGTCTTGGTAGGACAGATGCCTCCACTGGCACTGGATGTATTAGCTATACTCAAAGTTGGAACGGTTGAATATACAGTTACAGTTAGCACTGCTATTGAAGCGCAGCCTAAAGAACTTGTACCAACCACTGTATAATTCGTCGTAACGGATGGAGAGGCTGAAATGCTTGATGCGTTAGATCCATTGCTCCAGGTATAACTTACCATACCCGTGGCATTTAAAGTAGAAGTTGCACCCGTGCAGAGAGAGGGGGGAGTTGCGTTGGCCGACACTTGTATTCCAGGGATATATGAAAAAATAACAAGACCATTGCCTGATTGATAACCTGCTGTATTTGATTGACTGGTTCCATTATTATAAGAGCCGCCAGCGGTACCGTAATAAAAAAGACTTGTACCATAACCACTTCCTCCACTATATCCTCCACCTGCACCACCATATAAATTGCATGAAGCATAGTAGTCGGCAGGAGCCCCACCTCCAAAGCCACCTGTTTGGTAAGATGCCCCACCGTAAGTAGCATTAGGAATTCCGCCCGCACCTCCCTGGTAAAAACCTTTTCCGCCGCCGTAACTATAGTAGGTGTCGTTTCCTCCACTGGTGTAAAATCCGCCGCCGCCGCCGCCGCATGAACTGGAAGGTGCTCCATTCCCCGAAGTACCGGGGCTACCGCCTGTGCCACTTGTAGTAATAGGTGCATTGTCGCCAGCAGTTGTATAACCAGCGCCACCACCACCTGAAATGATCATGGCGGTTGATGTTGAATATGTAGCTCCCGAGGCAACGTATGAGCCTCCTCCTCCTGCAGGGTAATAGATAGATCCGCTAACCCCACCCGGGCATTGACCAACAAGATAAGATAAAACCTGGCCAGGGGTTGTTGTAAATACGCCAATCATCCGCGCACCTAATCCTCCTGCACTTGAAGCGGAACCACCTTGCGCCCCTCTTGTTTCTATTGTCATTGTCGTAACACAAGGTGGCACTGTAAACGTTTGAATGGCACCTGTATAACTAAAAGTGACAACTGTTAACTGTGCTTTAAGGCTTACAGCAATGAAAATGAAGGAAATTAAAAGAAAGAGATTTCTTTTTAACGTGATGTGATTTTTTTTCATGGTAATTATTTACTTTTAATTGAATTCGAAACGTTATAATAACAAATATAATTAAAATACCTGTCCCTATTGATATTTTTCATCTAAATTTTTTACTCAGGTTAATTTTTGATCCACTTTTAATTCATTTATTTGGTGTAAATTAAACAAATTGTTGGGTAATTTGTATCATAAGGTCTATGATTTCGTTGTTTAGAAAAGTCAAAATTTTGCTAACTAATGTTCAATATCCCAATTTTGTTTGGGATTAGAATCTCATTTTAGAATAGACTGACTACTGATATGTCAAAATGGAAAATGGTTAAACAGCACTATCATCTAATAAGCACTATTTTGCCCAATACTAATAATGAAATGGAGGTTTTATTCCGACAACTTAAAATTTAACGCATGCAAAAGTCAATTTTCCTTTTAAAACAGCACAGCCTGCTAGTCCTTGAATTATTAAAGCAGTCTATTTCACAAAAAAATCCAGCCTGGTTCCTTCATAAAAAAAGTATGCGTACGCCTCTGTTTATGGCCGAATCACTAGCACGGCTGATTAGTGATGAAAAGAAGCAGTTTGAAAAAACGCAGAAAAAAATTAAAAAACTGGAAGATAGCCTGGGGGCTATAGATGAGAATGATGGATTTTATCAGCTGTTCTCTAAAAACAAAAAAATACAAAACAGTGAAGTGCTTTATTTTTGCGATAAACGGGAAAAGGCCGTGCGAAAACTCAATGAGAAACTTATAAAAAAGGATTTTTATCAAGATACATTCAATGTGCTGGCGAACTTGCCATCACCAGACTTTAATAATAAGCCCCTGATAGAGGCCTTGCACAAAAAAATAAAACAGGAGATTAACGATTGTCTTAAGTTCTACATAAGGTATTCTGAAGAATTTACTTCTATGGAAGATCAGGTACATGAACTCAGGCGGAAACTTCGCTGGATCAGCATCTATACCCAGAGCCTCGATGGAATTATTATTCTGGATGAGGATAAAACAAAATACGCGTGGGAAAAGGAGTTTATAACCAAAGCCGAAGTACTTTCTCCATATAATAAAGTACCCGTAACCCGAAAACTACCAGCGCATATTCATTTTAATAAAAAAGCCTTTCTTGCTCTGAGTCACATAGTAGCCACTTTAGGAATGATAAAGGACAAGGGTTTGCAGATGGAAGCCCTGGCAAAAGCGGTACGTAAAACATCCGGGCTTTCGCACAAGGAAGCAAGCACCTTGGTAATTAAGCAATTAAGCTTAAAATACAAGGAACAGGATCTTCTCCGGGAAGCTCACGCGTTAGCCAAACGATTCTTTACCACCTATAAAATCCACGAATTACTGCTTGCCGAAAAAATTTAGGATTTTTTCACTCACTCAACCAACAAGCACTTTTGCTAAGTCAGAATTTTTATATTAATTTAATACTTAGTTTTAGCAAAAAATCAGATCATGCAAAAATACCGCGCAGTAATTATAGATGATGAGGAAGACAGCAGGAGCAATACACGTAATATGATCCAGAATTATTGCGAAGAGATTGAAATTGTTGGAGAAGCAGATAATGGTCCGGATGGAAAAAAGAAGATCCAGGAATTGAAACCCCATGTAGTTTTTCTCGATATTAATATGCCGGGTATGAATGGTTTTCAAATGCTGGAAGGAATTTATAACAGAGATTTTTGTGTGATATTCCTCACCGCCTACAGTGAACACGGCATTACGGCCGTAAAAGCAGGCGCAACCGATTATCTGTTAAAACCATTAATGTTGAATGAGCTTCAGGGCGCCATTCATAAAGTGGTACAGCATTACGAATCAAAAGGCACTGCTGCAGGTTCGGGCAAAGCGGAAGAAAATAAAAACCTGGTATTGATTAACCACAGCAAAGGCTTTACCCTTGTTGATTTTCGTGACATTGTATGGCTGGAAGCCAGTGATAATTATACAAATTTATATTTAAACGGACAAAAGAAAATTATTGCGAGTAAAACCCTCAAAGAGTTTGAAACTATTTTACCCGATGTCGATTTTTTCAGGGTACACCGTTCGGCTTTGATCAATATTCATTTTATGAAAGAAT
>JAYSYG010000409.1:0-4624 GCA_043716685.1 Sphingobacteriaceae bacterium
AGTAAATGGATTGGTCTATGGTCCTTATGCTGCCGATGGTTTTTTTGGAAATGAGACTTACAAAAAATTTGACGGTGTACTCGCCATGTATCACGATCAAGGCCTTACGCCATTTAAAACAATAGCGTTTAATGAAGGCGTAAATTATACTGCGGGTTTAAATGCGGTGCGCACAAGTCCCGACCACGGCACAGGATACGACATTGCAGGGAAGAATATTGCAAATGAACAATCTTTTAAAAAAGCAATCTATACGGCTATTGATATTTATAAGAACCGCCAGCTCTATTCCGAGATCACTCAGAATCCGTTAAACATTGGGTATATTAAAAAAGAGCGCTAGCAAGCGGTTTTTTTAGTTAGGGTATTTTAAGAAAGCTATAGTGTTGACTTAACAAATTTTAACGGGGGCAAAATCGTCTCAATACCGCACCATTGATATCTTTGACACACAAAATTACCACACACAAACACGAAAAAAACTATTTATGGTTGACATTAAAGAACTTAACGAACGTATTCAACGGGAAAGCGCTTTTGTAGATATGCTTACTGTTGAGATGGACAAGGTGATCATTGGTCAAAAAACAATGGTGGAGCGCCTGCTAATAGGTTTGCTCAGTAATGGTCATATCTTATTGGAAGGTGTTCCGGGACTGGCAAAGACCCTGGCGATCAATACCCTTGCCAAATGTGTGGACGGCCAGTTTAGCCGTATCCAGTTTACTCCCGATCTGCTACCTGCCGACGTGATCGGTACACAAATTTATAGCCAGAAACAAGAATCCTTTTCTATACGAAAAGGACCTATTTTTGCCAACTTCGTTTTAGCCGATGAGATTAACCGTGCCCCGGCAAAAGTGCAGTCAGCTTTGCTGGAAGCCATGCAGGAAAAACAAGTAACCATTGGTGACCAAACCTTTAAGCTTCCAAACCCATTTTTGGTTTTAGCAACTCAGAATCCAATAGAGCAGGAGGGAACGTATCCTTTACCAGAAGCCCAGATGGATCGTTTTATGCTGAAGATCGTTATTGGTTATCCAACCAAAGAAGACGAAAGAAAAATTATTGCTTCCAATATCCAGCCTTCGGGCATGCCGCAGGCAAACAGTATTTTAACTACAGATGCAATTATCAAAGCGCGTTCTGTTGTAAAAGATGTTTATATGGATGAAAAGATCGAAAGATATATCGTAGACATCGTTTTTGCGTCACGTTTCCCGAAAGAATACAAGCTTCAGAAATTTGAAGGTTTGATTTCTTATGGAGGCTCACCGCGTGCAAGCATAAACCTTGCCTTGGCTGCAAAAGCATACGCATTCATTAAGCGCCGTGGTTATGTAATTCCTGAAGACGTTCGTGCGATTTGTATTGACGTAATGCGTCACCGGGTTGGTTTAACCTACGAAGCCGAAGCGGAAAATATCACCTCCGAACAAATCGTAACCGAAATCCTAAACACTGTTGAAGTCCCTTAGAAGTCAATAGCTGATAGTTTATAGTTCAGGTTCTCCTGGCAATACTAATAAACTATTAACTATAAACTATTAACTACTAAATAAATGGAAACAGCCGATCTTTTAAAAAAAGTACGTAAGATTGAGATCAAAACCCGGGGCTTGAGCAGTCATATCTTTTCCGGGGAATACCATAGCGCCTTTAAGGGCCGTGGGATGGCCTTTTCAGAAGTGCGTGAATATACACCAGGGGATGATATCCGGTCGATCGATTGGAATGTTACAGCAAGATTTAATACGCCCTTTGTAAAAGTTTTTGAAGAAGAACGAGAATTAAGCGTGGTATTGCTTGTGGATGTGAGTGCAAGTGGTGGCTTCGGAACTAATAAGCAGTTAAAGAAAGACCTTATCACGGAATTATGCGCGGTTGTTGCATTTTCCGCGTCCCAAAACAACGATAAGATCGGTGTAATTTTTTTCAGCGATAAGATTGAAAAATTTATTCCTCCCAAAAAGGGAAAAACCCATGTACTCAGAATCATTCGTGAGCTTATTGAATTTAAACCGGAAAACAAACAGACCAACATAGAGCTTGCTTTAAAATATCTTTCCAGTATCATTAAGAAAAGAAGTATCGTTTTTTTGATCAGTGATTTTCTGACAGAAAACAATTACAAAGATGCTTTGAAAATTGCCAATAAAAAGCATGACATTGTTGCCCTGCGTATTGTTGATAAGGCTGAAATTGAGCTGCCGGATGTTGGTTTGATAAAATTGAAGGATAACGAAAGTGGTAAAATTACCTGGGTAAATACCAGCGATAAAATTTTCCGAAAACAATTTTCCATTAACCAGATAAAATTTGAAGAGGAAATAAAAGATACATTTAACCGCAGCGGGATTGATGCGACAAAAATTTTCACGCACGAAAGCTACGTTAAGCCACTCATGAATTTATTTAAAAACAGATAGACATACTTTTCACAGAACCATTGAACACACATAAAAAAATACTTGCCTTTATCCTGTTTTTTGTAGCCTCCCACCTCTATTCTCAGCAGGTGCGTGTGGATGCCGTTTTAGATACATCAAAACTCCGTATCGGCGAGCAGGCTAAAATTGACATCTATGTCACATACAGTTCACGGGAAAAAGATATTAAAATTAAATGGCCAACTATTGGCGATACACTTACGGGTAAAATTGAAGTAGTAAGTGTTAGCGCTATTGATACTACTTTTCCTGATAAAACGAATTCTTCAAAAATTTTTCAACACCAGCAGATCCTTGTGAGTGTTTACGACAGCGGCTACTATGCAGTACCCGGGTTTAAATTCGTAATTAACGATGATACGCTGAATGTTCTGTACACCAATCCTCTTTTTCTGGAAGTACATACAGTACCTACCGACACAAGCGCAAAAAAACTGAAAGATATAAAACCTCCGTTTGAGGAAAAATTCAACTGGAAATGGTATCTCAATTATATTTATTGGGGAGCTGGCGCTCTTATTTTAGTAACAATATACTACACCCGGAAACAAAACCGCGTTGTGCTGGAACCGGAGAAGCTGAAAATCCCACCTCACATTACTGCTCTTGCTGCATTAGAGAAAATTAAAGAGGAACAAGTCTGGAAGGAAGGAAAAGCAAAAGAATATTATTCTTCTATCTCAGAAACGGTTCGTGCCTATATTGAAGACCGCTTTAACGTAAATGCGCTTGAAAGTACGACCGATGAAATTATGATGGCATTCAGGTCGCAGGTTGTAGATAAGGAGAGCAAAGATAAATTGCAGCAATTATTAATGTTGAGTGACCTTGTAAAATTCGCGAAAATGTTCCCGATAGAAGATGAACATAATTTTACGCTACAAAATGCATTTGATTTTGTAAACGTCACAAAGCGTGAGGAAGAAATAACACTTCCACCGGAGGAACCAACTATTAATACGGCTAAACTGTGATAAACTATTTCAACGACATACAGTTTGCTGAAAAGCAGTGGTTTTGGTTAATGCTGGTGCTGCCATTTATGGTTATCTGGTATATCTGGCGTCTTAAAAAACAGGAAGGAGAATTTAATTATTCATCTTTTACATTACTGAAAGGTATCCGTTCTTCTTCAAGGGCAAAAGCAAGGCACATTCTTCTTGTTTTAAAACTTGCATCTTTTGCATTATTAATCACCGCCCTCGCGAGGCCCCAGTCACGAAGCAGCTGGAAGAATACAAAAACAGAGGGGATCGATATTGTGATCAGTCTCGACGTTTCTTTGTCCATGTTAGCAAAAGATTTTAAGCCCAATCGTATTGATGTAGCGAAGGAAGTTATTATAGATTTTATTGATGCACGGCCAAATGACCGTATCGGCCTGGTAATTTTTGGTGGTGAAGTGTTTACCCAATGTCCTTTGACAAATGATCATAAAGTTTTAAAAAATATGTTCCCGCAAATTAAAGCGGGTATGCTCGATCAGGGTACAGCTATTGGCCTGGGACTTGCAGGTGCCGTGGGACGTATTAAAGAGAGTAAAGCGAAAAGTAAAGTAATTATTTTGGTAAGTGATGGAGTAAATAATGTAGGCGAAATTTCTCCTTTAACTGCCGGAGAAATGGCGAAGACTTTCGGTGTTAGAGTATATTGTATAGGTGTTGGGTCAAAAGGAAAGGCCTTGCAGCCTGTGGGAATTTATGCGCAAGGACAATATGAATACGATTATGTTGACGTAGATGTAGATGATAAAACAATGACGGAGGTTTCTGAATATACTGGCGGCAAGTATTTCAGAGCAACCAACAAAGAAAGTCTCAAAAGCATTTACCAGGAAATTGATAAGATGGAAAAGACCATTATCAGTGAAAAAAGTTTCAGCAATAAGGCAGAACATTTTTTACCTTTTGTTTTAGCAGCAGCTATTTTATTATTACTTGAATTTTTATTGCGTTTTACTGTATTCAGATCCATACCCTAGATGTTTAAATTCGAACATATCATATATTTCTACGGCTTTATTGCAATTCCGGTCATGTTGTTACTGGTGATCTGGTATTTTGCCTCCCGGCGCAGAAAATTAAAGCGTATGGGAGACACGGAATTGATCACCTTGTTAATTCCCTATTCAAGCAGGCGCAAAAAGGTCATCAAAGTTGTCCTGTTTTTGGTCG
>JAYSYG010000410.1:0-4600 GCA_043716685.1 Sphingobacteriaceae bacterium
GGTGCTTATACCGGTGGTCGGGGAGCTTATATATCAGGAGATTATACTCTTACCGCAGGTACTGTTTTGAAAATACTGGTTGGTCAGACAGGTACACAAGGCAATAATGGTAGTTACAATGGCGGTGGCGGCGGCGGCGGCTCTTTTGTTTCAAGCACAGCTAACGTTCCGTACGTTGTTGCGGGCGGTGGCGGCGGCAATGCCGATGGGTATACAGGAGTTCCTGTAACTTGCTGCTCTAGCGGTATGGAAGCTACCATTACAAGTTCTGCGAATCCATTTCCCTCAGGATCAAATGGTGGCACAAGCGGTAATGGCGGAACTTGTTCAGGTTTTGCAAATGCCGGAGCCGGAGCCGGTTTTTATGGTGCTGGGTCCGCTTGTAATTCAGGAGGCGCACCTGCATCTTTTACTAATGGCGGTACCGGAGGAACTGGTAATAGTTCTACAGGTGATGGTGGTTTTGGTGGCGGGGCAGGCTGTTATAATTCAGGCGTAGGTCAACGTGGCGGTGGCGGTGGTGGCTACTCCGGTGGCGGTGGCGGTGTTGCAAATTCAGGAAATGACGCAGCCGGTGGCGGTGGTGCTTCTTTTAACAGCGGTGCAAACCAAACAAATTCAATAAGCACAGGTTCGGGAAGTGGATTGGTACGCATAGATCAATTATGTAATGTACGGATCACCAGTTCTGGTACAAATAGTATTAGTCCTTCTATTTGTGCAGGTAATTCAATTACCCTTACCACAAATGCTATTAGTAATTATACCTGGAGCAATGGAAATACTACCAACACATCAATAGTTGTTTCCCCATCATCCAGTCAAACCTATTCAATAGTTGGTACAACCAGTCTTGCCTGCTCTGCGGCGGGATCTATCAGTGTTACTGTAAGTTCGACCCTACCGGCTCTTACAATTACAAATACTCCAAATACCCTTTGTCTGGGTAAAAGCACATCGGTTACTGCAGGTGGTGCTTTAACATATACCTGGACCAATGGAGCGAGCACAACTCCGGTGTTTAATGGTGTACCATTTACTCCTACAGCAACCGCCTCCTATACTGTAACAGGTCAAAATGGATGTGGTGTCACCACGTCAGTAACAAGTATAACAATTGCGCCACTCGTTGTAATGGCAATAACTACCCCTACTGCTGTATGTGTGGGTGCAACAGCAACCCTGGCTGCAGCTTCTTCGGTAACGGGGTATACCTGGCAACCGGGTAACTATACGGGTGCATCTCCCGTTGTTGCTCCTTCGGTGCCAACCGTTTATACGGTTACGGCCTCCGATGGTACATGTGTGGGTGTAACGACTGTAAGCGTGGGAACAATTTTAACCCCTACGATAACCGTCGCTTCAAGTGGTTCGATGGTGTGTGAAGGCGGTGTGGTTACAATGACAGCAAGTGGAGCCTTGACGTATTCCTGGACTACCCCTGCAAATACTACCGGTGCAGTGATATCTGTTACGCCAACTATTCCTACGGCTTATAATGTAATCGGAACAAACTCTTTAAACTGTTCTTCACAGGCTGGTCAAATAGTTGTTACAGCTTCCAATCCAACTGTGACCATTGCATCCAATAAAACGCTTACGTGTCCGGGAGGCGTTGTTACTTTAACGGCCAGTGGAGCCGGGACTTATGTGTGGACCGGCGGCCCATCTACTGATACCAATACTATTAATCCACAAAGTACAGGCACTTACACAGTAATAGGTACAAGCGCAAGCAATACGTGTACAAACCTGCAAACGATCACTATTAATGTATTAAATGCAAGTGTATCCATTTCCGCATCATCACCAGGTATATGCAGCGGCGCTAGTGTAACATTAACAGCGAGCGGTGCAAATTCATATGCATGGCCTGGTATTGGTGGAGGAGCAACAATAAATCAAACACCTGCTTCAACCACTGTATACACAGTAAATGCAACAACAACTTCTGGTACTGTTAGCTGTCCAAGTTCAGCCAATGTAACAATTACTGTTTTTAATAATCCTACAGTAACTATTGTTGCAACTAAAACGGTGATGTGTAAAAACGATGCAGGCCCTAAGTTAACTGCCAATGGGTCAGTAACGTCTTATACATGGAGTACCGGTGCAAATACACAAACTGTAAACGTATCGCCGACTACAACCAACAATAACTATACGGTAAATGCTACTGATGCTAATGGATGTACAAACAGCCAAACGATAAAGATAACTGTAAATAATTGTACAGGCATTTCAGAAGTTAATGGAGATGAACCTTTTATTTCAGTTTATCCAAATCCAAGCAACGGTGAGTTTACGATCACTTCATCGTCTGATCTTCAATTAAAACTGATCAATGAACTTGGCCAGTTAATTCAGTTGATGAATCTTACAAAGGAGAATGATCATAAAGTATTCGTTCATGAGTTAACGAATGGTGTTTACTTTTTAGTTGGACAAAATAGTACTACACAACTAAATCAAAAAATTGTTGTAGCTAAATAATTAAGAAGATAATTTTTTTAGAAAGCCCCCGGAAATTCATCGGGGGCTTTTTTATTGGAACGTATCAAGAAATGTTTTCTAAATGGAACACAGATTTCAGGGTTGATACATAATTATTAATCTGCATTGTCTGTAAGATCCTGACTTAAAGGCTACAGATGATCGCCGCGGCCTTCTCCAGCGTTTCATCCTTTTTCGCGAAACAAAAACGCAGTAATTTATTATCTGTCTTTTGACTGTAAAATACTGATAATGGAATCGTAGCTAGTTTTTTCTCTACGGTTAAACGAATTGCCAGGTCTGCATCTCGCTCATCGCTGATATTTTTGTACGACATAAGCTGGAAATACGTGCCGCTTGTTTTTAGAGGAACTAAACGTGAAGAGGAAGTTAATTTTAAAAAGAGATCGCGCTTGGCCTGGTAAAAATCTTTTAAGTCCATATAATTTTTTTTATCCGACAAAAAATCTGCCAGAGCTAATTGAAGTGGATGATTTACTACAAAAACCAAAAACTGATGCACCTTGCGGAATTCTGTCATGATTTCTTTCGGTGCCGCTACGTAACCGATCTTCCAACCCGTCGTATGCACTGTTTTTCCGAAAGAGGAAACCAATACCGACTGGTCTTTCAGAATTCTGCTTCCGGCAATACTCTGGTGACTTTCTCCGTCAAATACCATGTGTTCATAAACTTCGTCACTAATCACAAGAATATTTGTTCCCGAAATAATTTTTTCAAGTTCCAGGATGTCGTTTTTGGAAATAGTAGTACCACTTGGGTTATGTGGCGAATTAATTAAAATAGCTTTTGTCCTGGAAGAAATTTTTTTGCGCACGTCCTCCCAATTGATGCAGAAATCCCCAGGATTAAGCTGTGAGAACACCGCTTTCCCACCATGTACTTCGATGGCAGGAACGTAACAATCGTAAGCAGGTTCAAAAACAATGACTTCATCGCCTGAACGCACAAAGGCGGCAATGGCTGTGTAAATTGCCTGTGTGGCGCCTGCGGTAATTGTTATTTCAGTATCGGGACTGTAGTTTGCTTCGTAACACAGCGAAAGTATTTCGGCGACACGTTCACGCAATTGAATTGTACCGGGCATGGGTGCATATTGATTAAAGCCGTTGTTAATATAATAGTTGGCGGCTTCACGCAATTTAGAGGAACAATCGTAGTCAGGGAACCCCTGGGAAAGGTTTATGGCATTGTGTTCGCGGGCCAGTGTACTCATGGTGGTGAAGATGGTAGTACCTACGTTGGGAAGTTTACTGTTTATCTGCATTGTGTGTTTTAAATTTCCGGGCTGGTTAAAATAGGTTAAAGATAAAATATTCGTTTTACAAAACACGTTCAGTAAAAAACAAACAACATGTTGCATCAATCAAAATTCTGGGAAAATCATTTCCGTCACAATTTAACCAAACAACGTATCGATTGGAACCTGCGCCAGCAACTTACCCGCGAAGAAAAAGAAACACTGCTTTATTCTATAAAAGCCTGGCAATTGGGTGAGACCAGTGAAGGCAAACACCTGCTGGCTGCCGCAACCCTTTATGCGAGTAAAATTAAAGATGCGGATTATGTAGAACCGGTAAAACTCTTTATTAAAGAAGAGCAGAAGCATGGCGCAAACCTTGGAAAGTACATAGATTTGCTGGGAGAAGAAAGAGCTAAAAAAGACTGGGGTGATACACTGTTTAGAAAGATCCGCTATTTTAATAAAAGTATGGAACTCTGGACAATTACTGTAATTATTGTGGAGAGTGCCGCGCAGGTATTTTACGAGGCGCTTAAAAATGCAAGTGATTGTAAACTGCTACGATCTATTTGCGAAGATATTTTACTTGACGAAGCCCACCATATTAAATTCCAGAACGAACGTATGTACATGATCTTTAACCGGAAAGGTTTTTATAATAAAGCCCTTTCCCTGCTGCTTTATTCTTTTTTATTTTTCGGGACGATACACGCTGTTTGGTTTGCGCACAAAAAAGCATTTATAAAGGGAGGAGTTGACAGGAAGCAGTATATGAAGCGCATGTATTATAAATTTTTTAAGTCTATGCAGTTTCTGCATGCAGATTATGCCGTGGAAGAAACG
>JAYSYG010000042.1:0-2487 GCA_043716685.1 Sphingobacteriaceae bacterium
ATCCGCAGTTGCTTCCGTCTGACTTTCGCTGTAAATCCTGATTATAGGCTCGGTATTACTTTTTCTCAGGTGAACCCATTCTTTGTTGAATTCGATCTTTACGCCATCGATCGTATTCACGGGTTGTTCTTTGTATTTTTCCTTTATTGCAACCAATACTTTGTCTACATTGATTTGTGGCGTTAACTCAATTTTATTTTTGGAAATAAAATAGTTAGGGTAAGTACTGCGAAGCATAGAAACAGATTTTCCGAATTTCGCAAGGTGTGTAAGGAAAATGGCAATTCCCACAAGAGCATCGCGGCCATAATGCAACTCAGGTAAAATAATACCCCCATTGCCTTCGCCGCCAATCACTGCATTGGTTTCTTTCATTTTAGTTACCACGTTTACTTCTCCAACAGCAGAAGCAGCGTAACTCCCTCCTTTAGATTCCGTAACGTCACGCAAAGCGCGGGTACTCGAAAGATTGCTGACTGTATTTCCCTTTTTATGAGTTAAAACATAATCGGCAACAGCAACTAATGTATACTCCTCACCAAACATTTCCCCATCTTCACAAACAAAGGCAAGCCTGTCTACATCCGGATCTACACTAATTCCTAAATGAGCGTTCTGTTTTTTTACAGTGTTACTCAGATCTGTAAGATGCTCGGGTAAAGGTTCAGGGTTGTGAGCAAAATCACCATTTGGCTCTCCATGAATGATGTTTATTTTCTTTACACCCAATTTTGCAAGCAAAGCAGGTACCGCAATGCTCCCGCTCGAATTAATTGCATCCAGTACTACGGAAAAATTGGCATTTTCAATTGCCTTTATATCTACGTAAGGAAGATCAAGTATTTTTTGAATGTGCGTATCGAGAAAATCTTTATTTATTGAATATTTACCAAGATCCCCTACTTCAGCATAATTAAAATCAGAAGTTTCTGCAAGCTTCAAAATTTCCTGCCCAACTTCTTCACTTATAAATTCTCCTTTTTCGTTCAGAAGCTTTAAAGCATTCCATTGTTTTGGGTTATGACTTGCCGTTAAAATAATACCACCCTGGGCTTTTAATTCTGTAACGGCCATTTCAACAGTAGGAGTTGTGCTTAACTCCAGATCAATCACGTTGATTCCAAGTCCTACAAGTGTACCACTTACAATACTCGTAACCATTTGCCCGCTGATACGCGCATCACGTCCAATAATAACTGTAGGGTGATTTACTGTGCTGTTATTTCTCACAATCCAGGTTCCGTATGCAGAAGCATACTTTACAGTATCCAAAGGCGTTAAGCCATTGTCCGGCTTACCTCCAATTGTTCCTCTAATACCTGAAATACTTTTAATTAACGTCACACTGGTTTTTTTAACGGGCGCAAATATAGTCAAAGAATCTTAACGGTTTTTTGTAAATATTCACAAAATTATCTCTTATGTAAGGAATTTAATAACTTTGAGAAAAATAAAACAGGGTGGGCGCTCCTGTGAAACAAGTACTTAGCATGAATGTGAAAAAATTCTTAATACTCTGTTGTTTATTTCTTTTCCAGGAATTTTATTGTGAAGTAAACCCTAGAGAGGCTATCTACATCGTTTTAGATGACTCTTATAATAACAGTTCTAACCAGTCCGTTTTATACACAGATCTCTTTTTAAGCACCGAAAACCGTCCCACTCCCCTGCTAAGGCTGTTTCATATAAAACAAAAACAAAATAAGAAACTAACTGCCGCCATCCTTGCCTTTCCACTTCCCTTTGGCATTGTTGGCCTGCACAGGATCTTTCTTGGAAGTGCGCCTTATGTACCGGTCGTTTACATTGCAAGTTTCGGTGGGGCGCTTGGCCTTCTTCCACTAATCGATTTTTGTTTTATACTTTTAGATAAAAAAACTGAAAATTATATCAACAATAAAAAAGTTTTTATGTGGGTAAACTAAGCCCAAAACTTTATGTGTGGAATTGCAGGCATCCTTTTAAAAAAAACGAGTGAAATTAACCTCAGGGAAAAAATCACTTCCATGAGCAACACCATCAGTCATCGCGGGCCGGATGGTGAAGGTTTTATGCTCGCTTCCGGGCAGAGTGCGATACCCTACTCTAACAGGCCGCAAACATTCACCCGAACAGATCTGAACTACATTCCAGTATTGAAATTGTCAACAGCAGATCCCGGAAATTTCCTTGCCTTTGCACACCGAAGATTATCCATCATTGACCTGAGCGATAGTGGTCATCAACCCATGTGTAATGCAACGGCAAAGTGTTGGATCGTTTTTAACGGTGAGATCTATAATTACATTGAGTTAAAAGAAGAACTAAAAAAGCTCGGCCATATTTTTATTTCGGAAAGCGACACTGAAGTTATTTTAAATGCTTATAAACAATGGGGGACTGAATGTGTAAACCATTTTAACGGGATGTGGGCGTTTTGCATTTACGATACCAAAAAACAAATCTGCTTTGCTTCCCGCGACCGTTTGGGCGTAAAACCCTTTTATT
>JAYSYG010000411.1:0-4598 GCA_043716685.1 Sphingobacteriaceae bacterium
TAAAACATCAAAATGGAATTATCACCGACCTGATCGGAAATAATTCCAGCCTGTGGGGGATAACAGGTGAATATGGATTGGTTGATAATTTCGAAAAACCAAAATTTATTACCAGCGGTTTACTAAGCAAATTTACGTTCGTAGAACTAAATCCGATTGATATGCACATGATAAGCCAAGCTGAATTTAAAATGGGAGAAATTTACAAGCCTTTTATTACAGAACTCACATGGCAATCGAATAAATTCAATGACTTACTAAAAGCAATTGCCAACGATGATACACGAATGTTTTTTATTTGTCTTTCTCCAAAATGCCTGATAGCTCCGTACGATGGTGGAATTGATTTTGTTGTTGAAAATAATCAAATCAAAAATACGTATGAAAAAAAATATAAAAACTGGATGTCTGCTAAAATTGAAGGCGTTTAAACACTGTACTTTTCTTGCAGGTTAACTTACGGCACTTAATCTGGTTTATTTTTATTTATTTTTTACTTCAAGTCAATTGTCAAAATGAAATTCCTTTATCTCCTTTTATTTTCCCTTCTGTTTTCATGTGCGGGTGATAACGATACAATAAAGATAAAGGGATCAGACACAGAGGTAAATTTAGCAGTTCAACTTGCCGAATCCTTTCATTTAGTCAATCGCAAAATGTTTGTTTCGATTTCCGGTGGTGGCTCAGGACTTGGAATAGCTTCCCTTTTGAATGGCACGGCAGATATTGCCAATTCCTCACGACGAATAAACCCTAAAGAAACGGACCTCTTTATAAAAAAAGGAATAGAGCTGGATTCATTTATTTTTGCCCAGGATGCGATCGCGTTTGTCGTTTCTAATGACCTTCCTATCGATTCTATCAGCACAGATGATCTTGCAGCTCTTTTAAGCGGCGAGACTGTTTCCTGGATGAATTTAACCGGAAAAAATTTACCTGTAACAATTTACGGAAGGCAAAGTAATTCAGGAACCCATGATTACATTAAAAAGAAACTTAAGATGGATTTTTCTTCACATGCTAAACAAATGAGTGGCAACGCTCAGATACTGGAAGCAATCAGGACAGACAACTCAGGAATTGGATACGTGGGTGCAGGTTATGTAACGCATGGAGGTAATAATGGAATAAAAATTCTTTCAGTGTACAAAAATAACAACCCGGCTGTTTCTCCATTAAATAGGAAGATGATCGCAGAGGGCAAATACTTTTTTCAAAGACCCTTATTTCAATATTTTAAAAAAGCTTCTTACTCAACCATTAAATCTTTTATTGATTTTGAAAAAACAGAAGAAGGGCAGGAAATTATTATAGCCGCCGGTTATTATCCCATTTAAGAGCATGCGTGTTAAAAGAAGAGAAAATATGGACAAACTGTTCCGGACACTTTTTAAAGCGGCAGGTATGATGACAATTGCACTGCTCGCCGCAATTTTTTTAATGTTGCTTTATAACAGTGTAACTTTTTTTATAAATGTCAATCCTATTGATTTTTTTACGGGTTCACAGTGGGACCCGGAAAGTTTTAAAGGAAAGTACAGTATAGCACCCTTGCTGTTGAGTACAATACTGGTAGCGATTGGTTCAATGGTGATAGCGGTTCCTTTAGGAATATTAACCGCAGCTTTTCTATCTGAATTAGCGGGAACAAAACTCCAGGCAATTCTAAAGCCGGTTATTGAAATGTTAGCTGCTATTCCTTCTGTAGCAATTGGTTTTTTGGGAATTGTTCTTGTTGGACCAGGTATAGCAAAATTATTCGGAATACAAAACGGTTTAAATGCTCTCAACGGGTCGGTTCTTCTTGCGATTATGGCCTTACCCACAATAATTACTATCAGCGAAGATGCCATTAATGCAATTCCAAGAAGTCACCGTGAAGCTTCACTTGCACTTGGAGCAAATAAGTGGGAGACCCTTTTCCGGGTAACACTCCCTGCGGCAACGCCGGGATTAATTGCAGCAGTTATGCTGGGACTGGGCAGAGCTTTGGGTGAAACTATGACGGTTTTAATGGCCACCGGAAATTCCTCGGCACTCCCAACAGGATTTCTTGATTCTATCCGGACAATTACTGCAACTATTGCCATTGAAATGGGTGAAGTACCCTATCAAACAACACATTATTTTGCTTTGTTTGCCATTGCAGCGGTTTTATTTCTTATTACACTATTAATTAATTTAGTAGGAGAATACTTTGCGAACCGGTTAAGAAAATTCCACACATGAGAAAAAAAATAGTTAATATTCTGAATTGGATCCTGTTTACCGGAAGTACAATTATAGTCTGTCTCGTTTTAGGCATTATACTATTTGATATTTTTTCAAAAGGAATGTCTTCTGTTTCGTGGGATTTTATCTCGCAGCTGCCGAGTAATGGAATGACCAAGGGTGGTATATTACCTGCTATTATAGGCACTTTCTTACTCACGCTCATAACAACGTTTTTTGCAGTCCCGTTTGGTGTGGCATGTGCGGTTTATCTAAACGAATATGCGCAACCTTCCACAATTACTAATATTATCAGGGCTTCTATCCGGAATCTTGCAGGAATTCCATCTATTATTTATGGTCTGTTCGGATTGGCCCTGTTTGTTCAGGCTCTCAGGCTAGGCACCTCTGTTTTGTCTGCCGGCTTAACACTTGGATTACTGTCACTTCCCTATATTATCACAACTACTGAAGAAGCGTTAAAGAGAATTCCTGTTGCTATGAGGGAGGCAACGCTTGCACTTGGCGCCACACAATTTGAAACTATACGCGATGTTGTTTTACCAAAAGCTCTTCCCGGAATTTTAACCGGCGTTGTTCTCACGCTTTCAAGAGCTGCTGGAGAAACCGCTCCTATTCTGTTTACAGGTGTAGCCTTTTATATAAACGGTGTAACCACTACTGTTAACCGGGAATTTATGGCGCTTCCTTACCATTTATATATGCTTTCAACGCAGCATAATGCTATAGAACAAGTAAGGCCACTGGCATACGGAACAACAGTCGTGCTTATTCTGCTGGTATTTATTTTTAATGTTTTTGCTTTTTACTTACGCTTTAAACAGAGGACACAAGATTAAGATGGAAGAAATTAAATTATCAGCTCACAATATGAATTTGCATTTCGCGAAAAAACACATTCTGAAAAACATAAATATTGATTTTCCGAAAAACCAGGTCACTTCTTTAATAGGGCCATCGGGGTGTGGAAAATCTACCCTGCTGAGATCTTTTAACCGGATGCATGATTTAACCCCCGATACTAAAATAGAAGGTCAGTTAAAAATGGATGGCCTTGATATTTATGATAAACACAGTTCAGTAACCGAATTAAGAAAAAAAATAGGAATGGTATTTCAAAAACCAAATCCTTTACCCAAAAGTATTTATGAGAACCTTGCATATGCATTGAACATACATAAATTTCCTCAAAATAAAATTCCAACTTTAATTGAATCAGCGCTAAAGGAAAGTTACTTGTGGGAAGAAGTAAAAGACGAATTAAGACAACCCGCGGCAAAATTATCGGGTGGCCAACAGCAGCGCCTTTGTATAGCAAGAGCAGTAGTCTTACGACCGGAAATTATCTTAATGGATGAACCTTGCTCTGCGTTAGATCCGATTAGTTCCAGGAAAATAGAAGACCTTATTCTGATTCTTAAAAAGGACTACACAATTATTATTGTAACACATAATATGCAACAAGCACAACGCATTTCAGATAAAGTGGGCTTCATGTATCTTGGTGAGTTAGTTGAGTTTGATACCTGTGAATCAATTTTTAAATCTCCTAAAAAAGAATTAACTGCAAACTACGTGAATGGCCATTTTGGTTAATTCTATCATTTAAAATTTCCCGAATTATTTATTCAAAAATTTACTTATAATTTCTTTTAATACTATGAAACGACTTTTCTCAAAAATACTAAACGCATTAACTCTACTTTTTTTATTTGGTTGCCATGAAACTACAGACTCCGGCAAATTACACCAAGCTTCAGAAATGGTAATCCGTATTAAGGGTTCAGATACTGAATTCTTAATGGTAGAGCATCTTGCCAGAATATATATGCAAGAACACCCGACCGTAAAAATTAGTGTAGAAGGTGGAGGATCTAACAAAGGTATTAAAGCGCTTATTAATAAAGAAGTAGATATTTGTAACTCTTCGAGAGAAATTTTAGAAATAGAAATAAACTCCATTACGAATAAAGAAATCAGACCAATTCCTATTATATTCTCTGTTGACGCTTTAGCCATTATTACGCACTATAAAGTTGGAGTTGACAGTTTATCCACTCTCGAGGTAACAAAAATATTTAATGGCCAGATTAAAAACTGGAAGGAACTTGGTGGTGATGATATTCCTATCCAGCTTTTTGGAAGAGATAAGTCATCGGGGACACGTGATTATTTTACTTCAAAGTTTCTATCTGCCGATAGTTCCAATTCTATTAAAGAATGCTCTTCAAACAGTAATATAGTTGAGTTTGTAACAAAAACACCCGGAGCAATAGGGTACGTAGGAACTGGCTTTTTATATGATAGCAGTGGTAAACCAAATGGCAAGATCTGGGCCATGCCTGTATACATAAATAATCATAGGG
>JAYSYG010000412.1:0-4594 GCA_043716685.1 Sphingobacteriaceae bacterium
CTGAGCAAGTTTGATCTCTATGGGGGTAAGTCTTACGGTAAATATGAAAAGGTAATTTCCTCTTTAGATAAGATCCTGGTTGACGAGATAAAAATTGTAAACCCCAAGATCTGCCTGTTTTTTACAGGACCTGATTTTGACCTTCGTTTAAAAAAGATTTTTGAGGGAGTGCAATTTGAACCAATAGGCGATTGGAATGTAAAACAATTCTGCCGGCTCATTCATCCTGAACTTCCTGAATATAGTTTTCGTTCCTACCATCCTAAATCGTTAAGATTGAGGCGCCTTGAAAACGATCTATTGGATTATCTTGCGAAAATGGATGTTAATTAATAACTATAAAAGAATCATGAACAGAATCTCAAAAAATATTATTTTTTACATCACTATTGTAGAAAAAAACAAAGCAGAGAATGCTTTTTTAAGAAAGGCCATACATACCGTCCTTCCGTATGCTATTGTGGAATCTATCTATAACGAGGAAGAAGCCATTCAATATTTTAATAACTGCCCCATAATTCCTCATTTAATATTTCTTGATCCGGATATGACTAATGTTTCGGGCAGAGATACGATTGACATGATTAAATGCGTAAATGGGTTAGATAAGGTGCCAGTTGTTTTCCTGGCAAATCTTTCAGACGAATTACAAAAAGCTGAATTTATAAAATATGGTGCAGGCTACTTTTATTCAAAACCATACAAACCCCAGGATCTTATGAATATTGTAGGCTCCTTGAATGGTAAATGGCTGGCATAATTAAAATTGAGAAATCATGATGAATCCTGAAAAAAAGTTTTCTGTACTCATAGTCGAAGATGATCCGGGCGATCAGTTTTTATTACAAAATGCCATAGCTGAAATAGATCGGTCGATAAATATAGATCAGGTATATACCGGTCGCCAGGTGGTAGAATTTCTTTTAAGAGATAAAGTATACCTTGATCTTAACAGGCAGGAGGTGCCGGATCTTATCATTGCGAATGTAAAAGAAGATTTTTTCTGGCTGAACGATCTCCAGGAAATAAGGGAACATAAAGCCTTTAATGATATTCCTATCTATCTTTTTTCTTCTTATGAATCGGAGCTCTTTAGAAATAAGGCTTTAGAACTGGGAGCTTCTGGCTTTTATAAAAAGCCATATACCTTTTTTGATCTTAAGTATATACTAAACTCGATCGTTAAGCAGGCTGCAGCTTAGCCGTATCCCGTTAATCAATACTTCTTATTTCTCTTTATAACGAAAAGCCCTTTCGAATTTACCGAAAAGGGCTTTTTGCTTTATTGGTGATCCTCAAAGACGAAATCTCGAACTCAGACTTTGAGGAATTAAAGTTATTAGCGGATCTTAAAAAGTTTAGCCCTAAGCCTAATAAGAGATATTTAGCGTAAAATAGACGATAATTTACGATAAAACTTATTTTTTATTTATTAAACTCCCGGCCGGCAATTATTTGCGCCTTCATGAATTCAAGGTTTTTTTGTAGAAAAAAATACACACTACATAAAATGAATTTCCTGACGCTTTTATTCGAAATTGTATAAGGGAATGAATTAATAACAAGTTCCTGTCTGATAGGGAGGAAAATCTAGTTAAAACAAAAATTAGTAACGCATTTCTGTGTCAAATACATAAGCGCACATATTAGCTTTAATGGCACTTGGTTTGATGCTAATCAATGATGTGCTCGTGTTTAAAGCATTTGCCTTTGTTCTGTAGTGGTTTTTTAGGCAATTATTTAAATAATTTTGACTTTCATTATTAATGATTCACTAACCTATATAAGATGTTAAATGAAAATATAAGTAACAATCTTGAAAATGCCGGGATTACTTCTGGCAAAAATATAAGTTATTGGACGGATACTACAGTTCCTTTAGCACAGAACTCATTAAAAGAAAATATAGAAACAGACGTCGTAATTGTTGGAGGAGGACTTGCCGGATTGAGCGTGGCCTATTGCCTCATACGATCGGGAAAAAAAATAGTTCTTGTGGAAGATGGTTTAATTGGTAGCGGAGAAACCGGAAGAACTACCGCTCACCTGGTAACTGCTCTAGACGACAGATATTATAATCTGGAAAGAATTTTTGGGGAAGAGAAGACAAAGCTGATTGCTGAAAGCCACAAAATTGCTATTGATTTTGTAGAAGAAACTGTTAAGAAAGAAAATATTGATTGTGGATTTGAAAGAGTAAACGGTTATCTTTTCCTGCATGTGTCTGATAAAGACGATTCTCTTAAAAAGGAATTGAAAGCCGCATTAAACGCGGGACTGGAAATAAACGAGTTAGATGTAGTACCGGGTATATTAAAATCTGAAAAAGCCCTTAGGTTTTTAAATCAGGCACAATTTGATCCTCTGAAATATCTGAATGGTTTGTGTAAAGCTATTGAACAAAAGGGAGGGAAGATTTTTACATCCACACATGCTTCAAAAATAGATCATGAAGGTATTACGAGCGCGGAAGGATTTGTAATAAAAGCAAAGCACGTGGTAGTTGCCACCAACAGCCCTGTAAACAATCTTTTTACTACGTTCGTTAAACAATATGCTTATCGTACCTATGTAATAGGTGCACTTATAAAAAAGGATCTGCTGCCAAAGGCACTTTGGTGGGATACCGGAAATTTTGAAGATAATTTCAAATTCCCACCTTATCATTACGTGCGTGTACATCCTTACAACCAGCAATATGATTTACTCATAAGTGGTGGCGAAGATCATCCCACCGCTGATACAAGTAAGACAAAGGTATCGGAAGAAAACCGGTATAAACTGCTTGAAGATTGGACCCGTAGTTATTTTCCTATAGAGACCCTTGTTTATCATTGGTCAGGACAAGTGTTGGAGCCTATGGATGGAATTGCTTTTATTGGGCGAAATCCCTTCGACTCTGATAATGTTTATATTGTAACAGGCGATTCGGGGAATGGAATGACACATTGTTCCTTTGCAGGCCTATTAATAAGCGACTTGATTGATGGAAAAGAAAATAAATGGGAAAAACTTTACAGCCCATTACGTTTAACACTGAAAGAAGCAGCTCCTTTGGTAAAGCTGCTCAAAGATGATCTGGTAAATGTTCTGAAGAAATGGTTTTATACAGGCTGTGTGGAATTATCTTCCATTAAAAACGGCGAGGCAGGAATAGTGAAGTTGGATGGAAAAAAATGTGGAGCTTACAGGGATGAATCAGGAAAACTTTATTTGGTATCAGCCGAATGTACACATCTGAAGTGCATGGTGCTTTGGAACGAGGATGAAAAAAGTTGGGATTGCCCTTGTCACGGCAGTCGCTTTAATTATGAAGGAAAAGTAATTAACGGACCTGCTAATTCCGATTTACCTTCATACAGTGAGGATGCAGTTTTGACAGAGTAATAATTAAAGAAGTTCTGTTTGGTGCAGTCTACCGGTTTGTCAGGTTGGCTAAACGGACATCGGGAATATGGAAATTTTCCAATCTTCTTTCCATAACCAACGAAAAGGTACACGAGCCTGTTATCCGTTAATCGGTCTTAAAATAGACTATCACTAAACGGAACTTCTTTAATTTAATAGAATTAACGGCGGAATCCCAAATGCTTTTGTGACGGATCTTAAAAAGTTTAAAAACACAATGCTCACTTTTGAATTAGTCTTAAAATTCATCCGACCCGTAAGTAACAATTTTATTATTAGACTTATTGCCGTGTAAAATCTTGGTGGGGCTTAAACAGTGCATAAGCCCGGAAAAGTTAACATAAAATTAGCGTCAATAAAAAAGGGCATTTATTGTAAATGCCCTTTTCTTATCGTCATGTGATCCCTGGTGACAAAGTCTCGAACTCTGATTTCGAAGAATTAAAATTACTAGCTGCTCTTAAAAAGCTAGTCAAATCCAAAAATTAGCATAAAATAGACGGTATTCTACGCTAAGGATTCCGCGAGTTTGAAGCAGAAGTCGCTTCGCAACTTCGGGAGAGCTACGAAGTCATTTTCTGGTTTGCAATTTTAGCAATAATCTTTTTGAAACGTATAGCGAAAGATATAATTTGCAATTTTAAGATGTGAATGCGGAGAATAATTTGTTTTTTCTCCGTATTTTTGCGGAGAATATTTTGCTTTTGCGGAGAATAACCCGTATATTTACCGCAGAAATGCGGAGAATATATATCCATCAACAAAAAAACTGGCCTGATTTTCAATGGGATTTTGAGGCTGTATTGCCTTTGTTATCCTCTGTAAGGCATAAACAGGGGCGTTTGAAAGGATATATGGAAGGGCTGGGGTTTGCTTTAAGGAGCGAGACTACTTTACAAACACTGACTCTTGATGTGCTTAAATCGAGTGAGATAGAGGGGGAGTTGCTTAACCAGGAACAGGTGCGTTCTTCTATAGCGCGCAGGCTCGGAATGGATATTGCAGGATTGGTTCCCGCAGACAGGAACGTGGATGGAGTAGTTGAAATGATGCTTGATGCAACAAAAAATTACAGCAAGCGTTTGGACGGTGAACGTCTTTTTGGGTGGCACTCCGCCTTATTTCCAGCAGGAAGAAGTGGTACGCATAAAATAACGGTAGGTAAATGGCGCCACAATGAAAAGGG
>JAYSYG010000413.1:0-4593 GCA_043716685.1 Sphingobacteriaceae bacterium
AAACATGAGCAACAATTTTTAGAGTGATCAATGGATCGGTAGCAGAAGGTATATAATGCAGTTGGCCCTTGTATTTAGCCGCTACCCCATTAAACTGACCACAGACTGTAGGAAGCAGATTATTGGGAGGTGGATTTGGATCAAAAGCGCCCGCGCATTGCGAATTTATTTCGCCAAAAAAGGAAGTTAATGCCAAAACAAACATTATTATTTTTCTGGTAGTGTTGAGCCGGAATGAATTTTTCGGAATTTTCATTTTTAATAGTTTTTAAACTTACCTACTCTATTTAAGCTTTTCGGTTAGCGCTTTCGGTGAACTAAATAATGTATTTTAATACACGTAGCTAAAGTAAACTCAGAAAAATAAAAAAAATAGGAAGGTTGCCAGGTGCCAGACTTTATTTGCCCAACGCTACGTTTAAAACAATAAGTGTTTCTGTTAAATCTGCAATAAGAAATTGCTGATTGTGATCAAAGGTTTGTAAGACGCTGTAAAAGCTGATCTTTTTTGCGGGTAGCCACCGGTAAATTGGTATTGTCGGTCAGAACGGCTTTACCCCCATCACTTTTTTCATACCGTTTAAAGTAATTCAGGTTGAGGAGGAAGGATTGGTGGATGCGAAAAAAACCGTAATCGTTAAATAGCTCTTCGTAATCCCCCATGGTAGTGGAGACCAGGATGCGGCTTTTGTCAGCCAGGTAAAAAGTGGTGTAACTTCTGTCGGCTTCACAATATATAATATCACGCAGATTTACCAGGTGAATATTATCCGAGGTTTTAAGTACAATTTTTTTAGCGTCCTTTGAAAGGTCGCTCATGTTATGTATAAAAGAATCCAACTTAACTGTTATTTTTTCTTTGTCAAACATATCTATTGCTTTCGTGAGGGCTTCTGACAGAAGAGCAGGACCAATAGGTTTTAGTAAATAATCCAGGGCCGCAAAACGGAAAGCCTGTAACGCATAGTGCTGGTAAGCGGTTATAAAAATAACCCTAAAATTGGGCTTTGGAAAATGTTTAAAAATATCGAAGCCGTTTTCATTTCCTATTTCAATATCCAGGAGTAAAATATCGGGCTTATGTTCTTTGATAGCTGCAATCGCCGACGAAATGGAATTACAGGATGCGCATACTTTAACCTCGGGATGATAAAGTTCAAGTAACCGGCTTACAGCCTCTCTCACATTTTGTTCGTCATCAACAAGTATTACTTTCAACATTGTATTTGTAATTTCCAATACAATTTAGTGATTTTACGTACGCACGCAGATTAAATTAAAAAATGTCGACGGATCTACTTATATAGCATACCAACACTTGGTTTTCTTAGCTTAACTTCTCGTTTGTAATGAACGACTATCCTAAATAACCATTAAGATTGCAGGTTTAAAGGCAAATGGAAATTGACCTTCACGCCTTTCCTTTCCTTCTCAAAAGGAAAAGCTTCGCCGATTGTAAAGACAACTTTATTTTTTGCTTTTTTATTCATTAATGCCACACGTTCTTTTGTTATTTCAAGGGCCAGTGAATGATGTTGTTTGTTTTGTGCGTAGCCATCTTTCATACCGGTTCCATTATCACTGATTTCTACGAGCAGGGTGTTGTTTTGGACTGCATACGAAACAGTTATTTTACCTTCTTCTGTAATATCATGAAACCCATGTTCAACCGCATTTTCAATAAAGGGCTGTGCCAGCATTGGTGGAATGTTGGTGTTTTCAGTATCAATGGTTTCATCTACTCTAATTTCATAATCAAAACGATTTTTAAAGCGAAGTTTCTGTAATTGCAGATAATTTTCAAGCAGGGCAATTTCTTTTTTTAAAGGAATAAACTCCATTCTCGAATTTTCCAGGACATTACGTGTTACAGCCGCAAAGGAACTCAAATACCTTACTGCTTCTTTTTCATCATGTTTTAGAACATAATTCTGGATGGCCTGCAATGAATTAAAAATAAAATGGGGATTCATTTGAGAGCGCAGTAACTTATGTTCCAGTTGAGAGCTTTGTTGTTTAGTTTTAATTTTATTTTGCCGGATGAATAAATAACCAATTACAAATACCAATACCAAAAGCACTCCCATACCCCAGAGGAAGTACTTGTTTTGACTCAGTTCCAAAGACTGAATTTGGTTTTGCTGAGCTAATAATTTATTTTCATTCGCTTTCTTTTCAAATTCATAATCGAATTCTTTTTGCAGGGCTTGCTTCCTGTTCCTCTCATTTGATACGCTGTCTTTGGTGGTTACATATAACTCATAAGCCTCCAGTGCACCCTTATAATTTTTATCTTTTAAGTAAATCCGTTTTAAGAGGTTTGCCAGTATTGGAATCTGGATAGTGAAGTTAACGGATTTAGATAGCCTAAGCGATTCCAGGGCCTGCTCTTCGGCCCTCCTGGTATCACCCCTTAGGAGGCTATTATCTGCCAGGAGTGCAATTGTACCCGCCACACCTGAAACACTCCCCACTTTCCTGAAAACAAGGATAGCTTTGTTATAATAAAAGTCCGATGAATCATAGCTGTTTTTCATGGCATAGGCCGCACCTACCGCTTTAAATGTCTCGGCTTCCATAGCATTGCCTTTTAATTCATTTACATATTTCAGAGTTTCCAGGTAATAATGAATGGATTGAGGGATATCGCCAAGCGTTTGATAGTCTGTGCCGACATCGCACAGTGAATTAATGATGTCAAAATTGTTTGTCGTTTTTTTAAAACCATCCAGCGCTATAAGGTGCTGTTCCAGGGCTTTTTTTGTGTCGCCCGTAAAATAATACATTCTGCCAAGAGCCATCCGGAATGCAGTGATCTGATCCTGCGCATGTATTTCCTCAGCGACTCGCAGACCTTTGTAACACGATTCCATCGCTTTATTCAGATTTGTGACATTGGACGCACTATTAAGATATGAAATAGCCATTCGATAATAGCCCTCTGAGACCCCCCACTTATAGTTATTTTCTTCTGCAATTTTTACGCTTTTATTAAAATATTCAATCGCCCTGCTTATCTCATTATGCAAGAGTATTATGTTGCCAAAGTGCTGGAGTGCCTCTGTCTCCAATTTAGGCTTTTTCAAATCGTGTGCCTCTGAAATTATACTATCCCAGTATCCTTCACGCGATACAGGTGTAATTTCTCCCAACAGCATGCGTAATTTAAGTTTGGAGGTATCTTGCTTCGCATTCCTCAACTCTCTTTTCAAAGAATCAATCGAGCGGGGTTGCCCAAAACCTTTTTTTTGAGCAAAAATGCTGGCCTGGCCAAGAATTAATGCAATACATAATAAAAATTGAAATTGCTTTTTCATAAATTGTCCGATTATTTCACAGAATTGAGGCAAGATAGTATTTTTTATTTGCTGGATTCTATGACCGAAAAATCGACTTTTCACCTTTTTTAATAGCTTTTCCACACAATAATTCGAAACAAATTCCGTAATTTTAAAATTCTTAATTACCTGGCACCTTGATTAAACGCACCATAGCATATCTCCTTCTTTTTACCGCTCCCTGTCTTAAGGCTCAATTTAATTACGGCCACCAGATGGATTTTGGGAAAAACCGCATCCAGTATAAACAATTTATCTGGACCTATCTCGATTACGAACGTTACCGCGTATACTCCTACCAGGGCGGGAATGAGCTGAGCAAGTATGTTTCGGTAAGTATGAGCAAGCAACTCGCCATTATTGAAAAAAGGCTTGATTACCAAAGCGAAGATAAGATCAGCGTACTTGTGTATAATACACAGAATGATTTTAAACAAAGTAACCTCGGTTTAAGTAGTGATGAACAAACCAATATTGGCGGTGTTACCAGAATTATCGGCGATAAAATTAGTGTCTTTTTTAATGGGTCTCTTGCCGAACTTGACCAGCAGATCCGCGCAGCCCTTGCAGAACTGCTTATAAATAAGATCCTCTACGGCGGTAATGCGCGCGAGGTCGTGAGAAATTCCACGCTCTTAAATATTCCGGCCTGGTATTCGCAGGGGTTGATCAAGTATTTATCTGAGGGTTGGACCACCTATAACGACAATATTCTTTATGATGATCTTAAGAATGATAATTTCAGTTCCTTTAATCGCTTAAGCGGCAGGCAGGCTGCCCAGGCAGGACACGCCATCTGGTATTACATCGCATCTACTTTTGGTGATGGAATGATCCCAAATTTGTTATACATGACCAGGGTTTCAAGGAGTCCGGAAAACGCTTTTATCTTTGCACTTGGCATCACGCTACCGAATTTAATTTATGATTTTACCGAAGCCTACCAGAGGCATTTATATATGCTCAGGGATACACTTCGTAAATCGCCGATCAATAACAACAGTGTTCTTACTAAATATAGATCGAACCGCCACTATTACCAGTTAAAGGTAAGTCCTGATGGCAGCCAGGTGGTGTATGCCCGCAACCATTTAAGCCAGATGCGTGTATATATAAGAACGCTGGAAACGGGTAAAGAAAAAAGAATTTTAAAATATGGGCCAAAGGTAGAACAACTGGAGGACTATAACTATCCGCTCATTGCCTGGCATCCTAACGGTAAGGTGGTATCCATTATTTATGAGCGCAAAGACCA
>JAYSYG010000414.1:0-4586 GCA_043716685.1 Sphingobacteriaceae bacterium
GAATCCACACCTGTTTCTTCCAAATAATAGTGGAACATTGCAGTACTCAGTAATTCTCCCTGTGCAAGTATTGCTTTTTCTTCATTTGCTGTAAACATATCCATGGTAAATGAAAGGATATGGTTAAAATGATTTGAGATCAACTGTTCCGCCTTTTCAAGACTTTCAGGCTTTGAGTACAGGTTCGAAATTTCCTTTATATATTTTTGCTTTAGTGAAGAGATGAGTCCTGTGGCTTTTTCAGGATTCTTTGCATACAGTGCTTCGCAAATTTCTACCAGAGCGTTGGTTGTGCCGCTCATGGCGCTTAATACCACAATTTTTGGTGTGGTATTAACAGTTAGTTTTACCAGATCCTTTATCCGTTGTGCTGAACCAACGCTTGTGCCGCCAAATTTTAAAACAAGAAGCATATTCTTTTGAATTGATTTTTTAAAATGAATAAGTTTTTTGAAATGATCAGAGACCGTAGCTCTAATATAGAATTATAACGCCTTAGCGGCATTTATACGTATTTTTTATTTGAGAACAAATAGTCATTTAAGCCGACAAAGAAAATGAGATTTTCAATACTTACAAAATTTTAGCAGAAGGTTTTTGTAAATATCTGCTGTAGCCAACAGGTAAATTAACTAAAGGTTCTTTTTCAAAAATCCCGAAAACAGCGCTGCCACTGCCACTCATGCTTGAGTACACAGCACCGGCAGCATATAAATTCTCTTTCAACACGTTAATGGCAGGGTATTTTTTAAAGATCGAACTCTCAAAATCATTTACCAGTTTATTTTTCCATTCTTTGACAGCCGAAACTCTAAGTGTTTCAGGAAGATCATGTTGAGGTGGTTGAGGGAGCAACCCACTGTATGCATCTTTGGTATTGCTATGAATGCCGGGGTAAACAATAAGTATATAGTACTTTTGCAAACTTATCGTCATCTCAGAAAACTCATCGCCCTTTCCCTGAGCAAAAACGGGAGTGTTCTGAATGAAAAAAGCGCAATCGCTGCCAAGTTGAGATGCAATATTTGTTTTTTCGGAAAGAGAATAGCCCAGGCTAAACGAACTATCTATAAGATTTATAAACCAGGCTGCATCTGAACTTCCACCGCCAAGTCCTGCACCCATAGGAATATTTTTATGTAAGTGAACTTTTATGGCGGGGAGTTTTTTTTCTTTTCTAATAAGTTCCCAGGCTTTATAAACCAGGTTTTCTTCAGGTTTTCCGGCAACAGGTATTCCCGATTGCGTATAAACAAAAGGTTCATTACTGGTTTTGTTTTCAATCACTTCCAGCGCATCACACCAGTTTACAGGGTAAAAAACGGTCTCAATGGCGTGAAAACCATCTGAGCGCTTTGCGATCACATGTAGTCCCAGGTTTATTTTACAATTCGGAAAAACGATCATTTAATGGCGAAAGATAATTTTTTTTCAAAGGTCACGAATAAAATTAATTGCTTGTGTGGATGGCGAATTTGTTTTTTAACAACTTTTGGTATAATACTTGATAAAGAGGATTATAAATACTTAACCCAAAACCCTATGAAAACTACGAAAATAAAGCTTGCACTGCTCGCGATTGTAACGATACCCTTTTTAATGGGCTGCCCGAAGGCTAAAAATACAGCGCCGGCAGCAGATACAGAACTTCAGAGCTCAGTTGACGTCTCATTTGCAAATTTCGTGGTAACTGATATTGACATGATTTGTAGTTTTGTTGGTGAAAACGATCCTAGCCCTGACTTTTATCTACCTGCCCCTGAAGAAGATGGCAGCAAGATTCAGGTGATAAGAGACATAAGCGCCGATCAGTTGGTAGTTTCCTATTACAATAGCGCCCGTTGTATAGACGGAAGAGTGAGAAACGGAAGTATTTTCATGTATTACAGTAATCCAAATTTGAATGCAAAGTATTACAGGGAGTTTGAATTTTACGGGAGAATTAGTTTGGTTGATTATAAGGTGGATGGCTGGCTCATCAGAAATGTTGGAGGAACGCCATGTTATGTGTATAACCAACTGAAGTCTTCAGCTTACGACCCTTCCAAAACAAATATCACCTGGTTGATTGATGGAAGCTTTGAATTTATTCATCCTACTGACCCTTCTAAAAATATGATATGGACAGGTAAACTAACCAAAACCCTTGCAAATACGAGTGATCCGGCTGTGTTTAATATTTCGAAGCAGCAGGCGATAAAATGGTCAAAGGCCATAGTTGAATACAGGGGACAGGTTACAGGAGTGACATCTGCCAATGTGCCGTACACGTTTAAAATTACAGACGTGCAACCGCTTGTGAGGGATTTTGGATGCCGTTCCGATGTAGTAGGAGGTGTAACAGAGGCACAACCTACTTTTAAAACCTGGAATGAGGAATTTCATCCATTCAGAACGGGAATAGCAACCTTTACAACAGGAGATAAATACACGCGCCAGATTTATTATGGAAATGAAGGAACACAAGACCTTGCGCCACAATGCGATAATGTTGGAGTTGTGCTTATAAAAGGAATTTCGTATCCCGTGAACTTTCAAAAGTAAAAAGAGGAATAAAGAAAATTATGGTGTTTGGCAGAAGACGAAAGTATCTGAGTTATGCCCTTAAAAATGCTAATAAAATGCTTAACATTTTTTGTTAGATTAAAATAATTGTACTAAATTGCAGCGAATATTTCAAATTTTTAGTGTGAAATAAACTGGTTCTAAAAAATTACTAATAAAAACAAATACTATACTACATATGAAAATGAAAAGAGTTACCCTGGGTTTTTCAATTTTAGCTTTATCGGGCGCGTTTGTTCTCAGTTGTAAGCCGGAAAAAAACGTTGCTCCTGTTGCAGACATCGAAACTCAAAGCGCTGTATACGCTTCCTTTGCCAACTATGTGGCAAGTGATATAGAAATGGCTTGTAGCTTTATGGGTGAAAACACTTATGGCACTACTTTCTATTCTCAATACCCCGGAACTACAGGAACTGTGACTGTTGTAAGAGATACGACCAATAGTATTATTGATGGTATTCCACATGACCAATTGGTTATGGGGTGGAACAGTACAAGATGCATTGACGGAAATTTCCGTGATGGTTCCATTTTTATGTATGTTCCTCAAAAAGATAAGAACGGACAGAATGTCAATAACAGATATTGCCGTGACGCTGGATTTCAGGGCAGAATTATTTTTTCAAACTACAAGGTAAATGGCTGGTTAATTGAATTATTTGATCCTAATGCTCCTGTATATTTATATAACACAATTCCTACTGGGACTTATAATACCAACAATACAAAATTAACATGGCGTTTTGCAGGTAAACTGAAATTTACACACCCTACTGATCCTAATAAAAATATGATCTGGGACGGTGCTTTGTGGAAAACACTTGAAAACAGTAATGATCCCAAGGTTTTTCCAGTTTCTCACCAGGCAGCTATAACATGGTCAAATGCTCTTATTTCATATTCTGCCAAAGTAACTGGCCAGGTACCTCAAATTGATTCGGATGGCAAGGTTACACCTGGAGTTGGATATGATTTGACGGTTGATAATGTCAGACCCTTGATAAGGGATTTTAAATGTTCACCTGATAAAGTTTCAGGAGTTGCTTTTGCTCCTACCGGAACTGTTGTTCAATTAGGTGACGAGCACCATCCATTTAAAATGGGAGTTGCTTCATTCACAGTAGGAAATTCATATCCACGCCAGATCTATTATGGTAACGAGGGTGAGCCCGCGTTGGACGTACAATGTGATAACACAGGTGAAGTACTTATAAAAGGTACCTCTTACAGGGTAGACTTCATGAAATAAAGAGTACTAATTTTTTCAAAAGGGTCGTTCTTACTGGAACGGCCCTTTTTTTGTAAAGGTTTGTTAAGAATCTACAGTTAGTAAGATTACGCGCAGGCTTTTAACCTACTTGCTTATATTAAATATATTTGTATAAAATCAATTCTATGAAGCGTATCCCGGTAATTCTTTGTTTGATGGCGTTACACACGTTCTTAAAATGTCAGATAACCATGCAGACGAATTTGCCTAAAGCTATTCCTCTGAATTCAGAGATAACTTTTGAGGTAAAAATAAAGAAAGGTTCCTCTTCAAATTTCGCGAAATACCAGATGGAAACTCCGAGGGGAACCACGATTAAAGAAGTTGATTCGAAATCAGGTTCTTTTACCTTTGAGGAAAATGTTGTAAAAATTATTTGGGTGATGGCCCCGGTTGAACCTGAATTTATCATAAGCCTGAAACTCACTACGGGCGTTATTCCTGGAAAAAGGAACTTTGTACAAAAATATTTTTATGTAGAAAATGAGGATAAAAAAGAGGTCGAGATGGAACCAGTAATTGTAATGTTTAAGGATTCTATGGCTTCTGCAGCTTCAGTTTCCACGGAAGAATTTGTTACTGTTATTCCCAAAGCAATGCCTTCCCTACTTACTACAACTATTAATGCAGCCGAAATAAGCACTAAAAACCCGGGAATATTGATCCAGCAGGTAATGCAGCTAAAAAAGGATTCGAAAGACGCGTATGTAGTGGGAGAAAAGGAGAAACGTAAAGCAGAATTAAATCTTTC
>JAYSYG010000415.1:0-4585 GCA_043716685.1 Sphingobacteriaceae bacterium
ACTTTGGAAGTTAGAAGCGAATTTAATAAAGGCTCTCTTTTTTCCTTTAGGATTCCTTTTAAAAAATCGAGTGGAGTGTTACCAATGCACGAAAGCCCCGACAAAAAGTACAGTATTAAAGAGCTTTGCAACTTAAATATTCTGTTGGTAGAAGACAACCAGTTAAACGTAAAGCTGATTTTAAGCTTGTTTTCGGAATACAATTTAAAGTTGAAAGTAGCTGAGAACGGGAGCGTTGGCATTGAAAAAATTAAAGAAACGAATTTTGATATTATCCTGATGGATATGGAAATGCCTGTAATGAATGGATACGAAGCTGCAACCTTCATAAGGAATGAATTAAAAAGCGATATTCCGATAATAGCAATGACAGCTCACGCAATGGCAGGAGAAAAAGAAAGATGTCTAAGTTTAGGTATGAACGATTATATTTCTAAACCTATAAACGCAGACCTGCTTTTCGAAAAAATGTATAATTTAACCAGCCGATTAGAACGAAATGATGGAAAGTGAATCCAATAAGAATGTACCTGGACACAACTCTCAAAAAGGTTCCCGGGAAAGTATTAAAGAAAAGGTGTGCGACCTTTTATATCTGAATGAGATGGTGAGAGGCAATAAAAGGTTGATCAAGGAAATAATAGATGAGTTTCTTACACAGGTACCTGAAGAGCTGGAGATGATAAACGAAGCTGTTTCAAAAGAAGATTACCCGATCATTAAAAACGTGGCCCACACCATGAAGTCATCCCTTTCTATTATGGGGATTTCAGTAATTATTCCTGTCTTGCAGAGTATTGAAGAGTTGAGTGGTGCGAAGAGTGAAATTGGAAGAATAAGAGAATTGAGTGTTACACTTAATGCAATTTGTAATCAGGTAATTGAAGAGTTGGAGGGTGCGAAACATAATTATGATTGATCTCGGAAATCAGGAAGAAAAACTGACTTCTAAGTGTTTCAATGAAATGCTCATGAAACAAATCTCGCCTGACGGGAAATATTTCTATTAAACTAAAGAAGCAACAGAATAAAAGAAAAATGAAAACGAACAAACAAACCTGCATTTTTATTGTAGAAGACAATAAAGTATTTACTCTGGCGCTGAAAGCTGACATTGAAGCCGCATTTGCAAAAATACCCCTTCGAATACTTTCATTTGTAACCGGAGAAACCTGTATGCTTAGGATTAAGGAAGAAAAACCTCAAGTAGTTATTCTTGACTATCATCTTAACAGCAAGTATCCTGACGCCGTAGACGGAATTAAAGTTCTGGACTGGATTAAAAAAGAAAGTCCTGAAACCAGCGTTATTATGTTAACGAGTGATGATAACATCGATATCGCTTTAAAATCCTTCAAACATGGAGCATCTGACTACGTTGTTAAGACCGAGACTAAATTCAGAAAAATAAACTACTCGCTGTTCAATCTGATAAAAATGGCGGAGGCGAAGAAAGAGACAAAAAAATATAAGAACATAGTCACCATATTATTTTTGGCTACTGCATTTATGCTTGGCGTGATTATTGCGATCGAGATCTGAGTCCTTTTTCAATAAAAGTCTAGACCCTTTTCTTCAAAAACTCCGCTTTAATCTTACTCAGGAATTCCGGCGTAACACCTATATAGGAAGCAATTTGTTTTTGCGGAAGGGTTTGCATTAGCATAGGGTAGCGGTTGCAAAATGTAAAATAGCGCTCTTGTGCTGTAAGCCCCATATAGTCTATAAGGCGATGACTATTCGCTGCAATTGAATTTTCGGTTATGATGCGGAAAAACCGTTCGAATTTTGGTATTTTTTCAAAGAGTTTAAGTTGGTCTTCACGGTAAAGTAAGAACATATCAGAGTCCTCAAGTGCGTCAATATTTAATTTACCGGGTTGATTAGAGATAACGCTGGCAATGTCGGCCATCCACCAGCCTGGAGGTGCGAACTGGATAATATGTTCAAAACCATTACGATCAATAGAGTACGAGCGAAGACAACCCTTTGTGACGAAGGCTGTAAATTTATTAAACTCATTCTCATGAACCAGGAATTGTTTTTTCTTTAGTTTTTTTTCGTGTATAAGAGATATAAAATACTCTTCCTCCTTTTTTGTGAGTCTAATATGCCTGGAAAGGCTTTGAATAATAAGAGAATGATCCATAAATAAAAAATAAAATAGTGCGAAATAGGGTTATTTTTCAGGTCACAAGATATAGTAATGAGTAATTAAACCCCTATTTTTTTGGGGAAATGTGTGGTTAATTATACCCTTTTTTAATTATTTTTTTAAAAAAGTAGGGGTTAATCCCCGGCAAGTCCATACATCAATCGATAATATAACCTAACTCATGCGAAACTAGTGCATGTTAATCGGCGAAAACATCGAATTCAGCGAGTTTTTATTAAAGCAGGGTTTATATTATGTATAATTGAATAAATTGGCATGATAATAGACTTACCCCCAATGCCTCTCTGTTTACTTAACATTTTTTATAAAAAATGAATAAACATGTACTCGTTGTAATTTTGTTGCTACTAATGGATCTTGGTTTTTCACAGGCTCCCGCATGGCAATGGGGCAAGGATGCCAATTCTTCAAGTCAGGAGGCAACATGGGATGTGGACTATGACACGTCTTCTACAAATATTTACGCCGGAGGCTATTTTCAGGGTAATTTAAGTGCTGTTTATGGCTCTTCCTTTACGGCCTCATATGGTGCTAAGGATGGGTTTCTTGCAAAGTATGATCAGTTAGGAAATGTTCTTTGGGCTATCAAAATTGGTGGCACAAGCGACGAAGAAGTCCATGGGGTTTCTGCTGATCCATCAGGAAATGTATATGTAACCGGTTACTTTAAGGGTACTGCAGATTTTGATCCAACCGCAACATCTTATACGCTAAGCTCTGCGGGAGGACAGGATGGTTTTCTTGCTAAATATTCTTCTGCAGGTGTATTGTTGTGGGCCGTTTCATTCGGGGGGGCAAATGTTGAGGATTCATGGAAAATGAAATCGGATGCCAACGGCGTATATTTAACGGGTAGTTATCTATCTCTACCTGCGACATTTAATTCTTACAGCAGTGTCATTACTAAAACCACTTCAATAACAAGCGCTCAAACAAATTGCTTTGGAGCAAAGTATAATTCAAGTGGAGTGGTGCAATGGGTTATTTCCGGTGGAGGTTCAAAAGATGACATAGGATATAATCTTGTTGCCGATGCCTCAAATATATATTTTATTGGAAGCTATGAATCTGATATTACTTTCAAAGACGCCTCAGCTGTATCCGGACCGATTTTACAGGAGCAGCAAAACAACAAGCCCCAGGTATATATTTTGGCAGTGAGCCAGGCAGGAGGACTTGTCTGGCAAACGAATATTACCAGCAGTTCAGGTGGAGATGATGTAGTAGGGTTGGGGATAGCGCAGGATGCTTCCAATTTATATGTAACGGGTTACTTTGATGGAAACATTAATTTTAAATATCCGTCTCCAACTTTAACCCAGGCACTTTCGGGAGGAGGAAGCCTGGATCTTTACCTTGCTAAACTTTCAAAAACAGGTACTTTTGCCTGGAATACTACGGTAACAGGCAATGGTAGCGGAGAGCAGGTAGGTCGTGCGGTGGATGTGGACGCATCGGGTAATATTATCCTTAGCGGAGTTTTTACGAACGGTATAAATTATAGTGGCGCAGGCGGCCCTAATTTTAGCTCTTCAGGCGGACATGATATTTTTGTAACGGCCTATTCCAATAGTGGCTCATTTCTGTGGAGTACAACTGCAGGAGGAAACACGCGGGACTATTTAAACGGTATGGCAGTGGACAATTCCGGTGGAATTTATTTGGGAGGAGAACAAGATGGAGGAATGGTTATCGGGACTACAACCCTTGCTACCGGAGGTGGTAAGAATATTTTTGTAGCCAAACTGGGGTGTCCAATGGTTACCAATAATACCATAACTGCTTCGCAGACAATCTGTGCAGGCTCTGCTCCCCCTACGTTCACAGGCTCTTTACCTTCGGGTGGCACAGTTTACGGATGGCAGTCGAGTTTAAATTCAACTACCTGGACCGCGGCAGCAGGCACTAATACGAATCAGAATTATTCGGCGCCAACACTAACCGTAACGACCTACTTTCGGCGAGTAGTTTCTGGTTCCGGAAGCTGCAGTGTGTCCACATCAAACAGTAATACCTTAATGATAACTGTAAATCCTGCTCCGGCTGCTTCTTTTGCCGGAACAAACCAAACGGTGTGCGCTTCTGCCGCTACACTTGCCGCTACTTCTCCTTCTGTTGGAACGGGCGCGTGGTCGGTGCTTACCGGTACTGGCAGTGTTACTTCTTCATCTTCTTATTCTTCGCAGGTTACCGGCCTTAGCAGTGGTACCAATCAATTTGTTTGGACAGTTTCAAACGGCGTGTGTTCGTCTGCTACTTCTACCGTTGCAGTTCAAAGAGATATTCAACCCACCTCCAATGCCGGAACAAGCCAAACAGTATGCGCTTCATCAGCCACTTTAGCCGCGACCTCTCCTTCTGTGGGAACAGGCGCGTGGTCAGTGCTTACTGGTACTGGCAGTGTTACAT
>JAYSYG010000416.1:0-13834 GCA_043716685.1 Sphingobacteriaceae bacterium
ATATTTGGAGTTTTAATGATTTTCTTGCAATCTATAACTGCCTAATTCTTCACAAACTTCAGTCAGAATGAAGGCTTCAGGGAATCTGAGGTTCGACTAACTAAAATGGTTTCTACGTTAATAAAAAAGGCCAGGTAATTGCTACCTGGCCTTTTAATAATATGGGTTCTGTTTAGTGTGCTACTACCATTTTGATGGTAGTAGTCTTAGCGCCAGAGTTCACCTGGATAAAGTACTCTCCATTTTGCAGATTAGCCGTATTTACGGATAATTCTCTTTCGCCTTTTTCCAAATTCTTCACAATTGCAGCGATCACTTTTTTACCCTGAACATCACAAATATTGATAGTTACTTTTTCGTTATTGTCGAGGCTTAGTTTAATGGTTGCCTCATCTTTTGCAGGGTTTGGAAATACAGTAATGAATGAGGCGCTTTTTTCAAATTTATTAATACCAACATCCATCATGCTTTTGCCTTCGATTTTAAAATCGTAACTGCTTTCGTCGGAATCATTACTATTCACAATAATCACAGCTGTATTTGTTGCTGGTATAGTTGGAAGATACTGCACAGTGAATTGTTGAGAAGCATTTGCTGCGAGAGTAAGAGGGAAATTCACAGGATTAATAAAGGTAAACATACTTGAGTTATTTCCGTTAATGGACATCCCTGATATAGTAAGTGTGCCTGTGCCTGTGTTCTGAATATTAAATGTTTTGGTTACAGATGTATTGTAGATCACAGAACCAAAGTCTGTATTGTTTGTGGAACTTACAGCAGTATTTCCATCAACTATAGTAATGCTATTTCCTTCCAGGTTAATTTCGGGAGTAACACCAACACCTTGAATCGCATAGCTATATAGCGCTTCATTAAAATCATTGTTTTTAATGTAGATCATTCCGTTGCGGTTTCCTAAAGTGCCGGGAGAAAACTGGATATAAACTGTTAAAGTGCCATTTACCGCTATTGTTGAAGGAAATGGAGAACTTAACAAATTAAAGTCGCCTGCATTCATACCGCCAATACTGAGGCTGCTAACAGAAAGAACACCCGGACCTGAATTCTGAATAACAAAGGTTTTAACAAGTGAAGAACCTATATTTGCTGATCCGAAACTTGTATTATCACTTGTAAGAATTGTTGTATTCCCACTTGGAATACTCACACTATTACCTTGTACATTAATTTCAGGATTAGCTAAAGCGGAAGTAGGATTATACAGAGTGAGTATTTGACCACCTTCATATACTGCACCAGGTATTGAATAATGCGCCTGATCTACGAATAAAAACATACCTGGGCCTAATATTTCCTGTACATCTATAATTCCTGAAGCTTCTTCATCTTGTGTAAGAAAATTAGCACCTGTGCTTAAAAAACGTGTGGTGTCATGCTGTGCAAAAAGTGTTAAGGCATCAGTAGCTATTTTATATTGCCAGATCTTTCCGTTGTGCGGATTGTTTCCAACATCTTCCTGTACCATTATATGACCATAATTATCAATTCCAATATTGTCCATCATCTTTTGACCTTCTGTTCCATCAAGTACCGCAGTTATAGTACCACCTAGTTCAGGATTATTTATATCGGTGAAACGAAGCCTCCACATACGGCTCGGATTTGAAAAAGCATTAGTTGTAACGAAATAAAAATCTCTTGGGTTTGATGGATCCCACGCTCCGTCTTCCGGACGAAGGAAATTGGTTATACCTACATTATTACTATTGGTATTAAGCACACTGCCGGTTAAAGCTGACACGTTACCAAGACTAATTAAATTAAAAGTTGTATTAGGGGCAGGAAAACCAGAACCCTCATTCAATAAACCTAACACGGCAACACCATATAAATTACCACCGCTAAGGCCGGCTTTTACAATGTCTGTTCCAGTATTCGTTTTTGTGCCAATATACACGTACACCTGACCGGGTGTTGCATCATCCATTCCAACTACAATTGTTTTATCGCTTGCATTCGGGCAGGCCACATAATTCTCAAGAGATGCTTTTCCTAAAAAAGGAAGTTCATAACTAGTACCTGCCGCAGGCCCAGTAACAATGTGAGCAAGAGCGCGACCTTCGGGACCTGTTTCTTCTCCGTTCATAAAAATACGTTCCTGCGTACCTTTACCAGTAGCACTATTATAAAAAGCTGAAACCGCCGGTAAATCCGCAGAGCAAAAACGACTGAAAGCAGCTAGTGTAGAAGGAGTAGTAGCATTATAAGTGGAATAAGTACTAGTGCTTGAATTCCAAAGATTTATATTTTGCATTAGATCACTGCCACTTACTACGGCAAGCGTACTTTTGTTTATTACCCATTTCGAAATAAACGCTCCATTTGAGCCATGCGCCCTTACAACTCCGTTCGGTGTTGGGATTTCATGATTCATCAACATGGTGAATGTTCCATTCCCGTTATCAAAAGCTCCAACACCATCGGGAATGCCGGACATTGTATAGCCTCCTATAGATTGGGTTGCTGTAAAAATCGAAGTGATCGTTGAATTCGCAACCAAAGGCTGCAAATAAGACGATTGGGAACTGCTCGGCCCCGTAATAATCGTTTGTGCGTTTACGCCTGTAAATGCACCTGCGCATAGTAAAAGTTTAGTCAAATTTATCTTCATATTTTTGTGTTTTATATGATACAAAGCTACCTGTTCACTAGACTGTACGCGTAAAACGGAGTTGACTAAATTATTAAGGTTTACGGAGGTTATTCCAATGTTAATTCAAGGAATAACATTCTGTTTAAAATTTGATTCCATTGGAAGACTGGCAATTAATAATTTGATTCCATTAGGTAGTGAATGAATTATTAAGCCCCCGTGATATTTTCAACAAGAAAAAAGAAACGAGTTGAGCCTCAATATTACAGAGTAAATCTAAAGCACTTTATCGTAATTTAACGATGTAATAACACGAGCAACGCCACTTATTGTGAACTTTGAAAGTGAAAGATGAATTGTTTCACTTAAAAAAATTAAACTATGAAATCAACACTATCGAAAATTATCGGAGGACTAATTTTAGTTGCAATATGGACTGCCTTTATCAATCCACCTCACAGCACAACGAACTTTTACAAGGAACTACGGAAGTATTGCAGCTCACTCCCTAAGGAGTTCAACCAAATACCGGAAGATCGCAAAAAAGAACTCCTGGAAATTGGTAATTATGTCATCGAGCAACGGCTCGCACAAAAGACCTGCAAGCTCCTATTTATTTGTACGAGTAATTCAAGAAGAAGCCACATGGCGCAGATCTGGGCGCAAAGTGCATCCATCTATTACGGAGTGGATAGTGTCATGACATTCTCTGGTGGGACAGAAGCCACGCGGGTTCATCCAAATACCATTGCAGTGCTTAGGCGTTGCGGCTATAGTGTAACCACAAGCCAGGCTAATGATAATCCCTACTATTTTGTTAACGCAGGCGATAAAGTTGCTTTGGGAGTTATTTATTCTAAAAAATATAATAATTCAATGAACCCTAAAAGTAATTTTTTAGCAGCAATGGTTTGTTCCGATGCTGATAAATCTTGTCCCAGTGTGGATGGAGCAGAACTTCGTATTGCTCTACCTTACGAAGATCCAAAGTATTATGACAATACCCCTTCTCAGGATCAAAAGTACGATGAGCGATGCCGCCAGATTGCCAGGGAAATGTTTTTTATGATGGACTATGTAAAGCAAAAACTCATCCTAAAGATCGAAAGCAAAAAATAATGTGACCTTAAAATATCTCAAAATCAATTATTTGCGATTTTTTGTTAAGTTTTCTTTAACAATGAAAATTTAATCGTAATTTTGCGATAATGGAAAGAAAATTTCAAAGCAGTCAAGAGCAGGTCGATTTTTCAAAATTATGTGCCGCTCTAAGTAATACAACAAGGATTGCCATACTGGAGAAGATAGCAAACAGCGAATCCTGCATTACAGGAGATTTTATGGAGATGGGTGAAGTATCGAAATTCACTGTCGGGCAGAACGTTAAGCAATTAGCTAAATTAGGACTCATTAACGGTTCGTTTACCAGAAAAACAATGAGCTATTGTATTAACTACGAAAAATTAGAAGAATGGAAAAGCGCAGCCGATGAACTGTACAATTCTTTAGTGAAAAATAAGGATAAGGTGAACCCAAACAATTCGCCCTGTTCAAACGATGAATGTATATCTGAATAATTATGGGAGCAACAAAAACAGAAGAATTTACTATAAAGGACAATAAGATCGCCAAGTACGCTAAAGCATTGGGACATCCGGCGCGCATAGCTATATTGCAGGTATTAATTAAAAAACAAGCCTGCATTTGTGGCGATATTGTTGACGAATTGCCTTTATCACAAAGTACCGTTTCACAACATTTAAAGGAGTTAAAAGAAGCAGGATTAATAAAAGGAGATATTGATGGCGTGAAAGTGTGTTACTGTATTGACGAAAAGGAATGGGCTAATGCACACTCCTATTTAAGTGCCTTTTTTCAAGCATACACCATAAGTAAAAACAAATGCTGCTAAATATTTTATAAAATTAAAACAAATATAATAACATGAAACTTTCAGAATTAAAAACAGAACTAAACAACATCCAGGAAATAAATTTTGAATTGCCTAACGGTACTATTGTTCCGAAGCACTTCCACGTTACAGAAGTAGGACAAGTTACAAAGCACTTTATAGATTGTGGTGGAACGGAAAGAAAAGAAAAGGTTGTGAATTTCCAGTTATGGGAAGCAGGAGACTTTGATCACCGATTAGCACCGAAGAAATTAAATGATATTATCACTCTATCTGAAAAAGTATTAGAAATTCAAGATGCAGAAATTGAAGTGGAATATCAGGGCGAAACCATTGGTAAATACGGTTTAAGTTTTAATGGTAAGAATTTCGTTTTGTCTAATAAACAAACAGATTGCCTTGCTCCTGATAAATGCGGCATTCCTGTTAACAAACAAAAAGTGAAACTGGGTGATTTACAACCGGCCAATCAAAACGCTTGCACCCCAGGGGGTAAATGTTGCTAAATATTTGCAACAAGTGCCGTGAAAGCATAGCAGTTTCAACCGATTTTGAAAAATCGATTAATTTTCCGAAAATAAAATGAAGGATTCTGTTTTAGATGTATTAGTAATAGGCGGCGGACAAAGTGGCCTCGCTTGTGGCTACTATCTTGAACGGGCTGCATTAAATTATATGATTCTTGATGATCAGGAAACAGGTGGTGGAGCATGGCTTCATGCTTGGGATAGTTTAACACTTTTTTCACCTGCTCAACACAGCTCATTGCCAGGTTGGATGATGCCGAAATCTGAAAATATTTTTCCCTTAAGACAGGAAGTCATTAACTATTTGTTAGAATATGAAAAACGGTATGAGCTAATCGTTAAGCATTCCGTAAAGGTGAAACAAGTAGTTAAAGAAAATAAAAATTTCAGAACAGAAACAAATCAAGGAGATTTTTTAGCGCGTACAGTTATTTCAGCTACAGGAACGTGGGGCAATCCGTTTATCCCTAATATAAAAGGTATTGAACTTTATACCGGAGAGCAAGGTCACTCAGCCAACTACAAAAACTCAGATCCATTTATAGGAGCAAAAGTTTTAATTGTGGGGGAAGGGAACTCAGGGGCGCAGCTCTTAGCGGAAGTATCTAAAGTAGCCAACGTTAAATGGTCAACTAAAAAATCACCTGAATTTTTACCGGACAATGTGGATGGACACGTGCTATTCAATGCAGCATCGGCAAAATATCATGCAGAAAAGGAAGGTAAACCATTTGATCAAGCTCAATACAGTCTTGGAAATGTAGTAATGGTTCCTCCTGTAAAAGAAGCCCGTGCAAGAGGAGTACTTCATTCGGTAGGTAATTTTAGTGAACTCTACGAACGAGGCGTGATCTGGGCAGATGGAACAAGAGAGGAATTTGATGCAATCATTTGGTGTACAGGTTTCGGATACGTTACCCAACACTTAGCCTCTCTTATTCATACAGATGAAAGAGGTAAAACAGAAACTAAGGAAAGTAAATCTATGGGGGTTGATGGTTTATGGCTCGTTGGCTACGGAGGATGGACAGGTTTTGGATCAGCTACTCTTATTGGCGTTGGACGGACAGCAAGAGATACAGTTAAACAAATTGAAGACTATTTAAAAATAAATTAATAATGTATACAGCAATAAAAAACTACTGTGATATCCTAAAAACACAGTTTAATGAAATACCAAAAGAACGAAAAGCCTTGTTGGAAAAAATCTCACAGTACATTGCAAAAAAAGGTTTAGGCAACGAACCTGTTAATCTGATCTACATTTGTACACATAACTCACGCCGGAGCCATTTCGGGCAGATCTGGGCAAAAGTAGCAAGCGACTATTATAAAATTCAAAATATCAATACTTATTCCGGCGGAACGGAAGCAACGGCCTTTAACAGCAATGCGATAAATGCTTTGGTAAGAGTGGGTTTCAAAATTAAGCCGATAAATTTCGATAAAAATACCATCTATCATGTGCATTACGACGATACCCAAAGCCCGATAGAATGTTTTTCTAAAGTGTACGATGATCCTAAAAATCCAAAGAGCGATTTTGCGGCTATTATGACCTGTGGTGAGGCGGAAGAAAATTGCCCATTCATTCCCGGTGTTGATTTAAGGATTGGCACTACTTATGACGATCCCAAAGCATTCGACAATACAGAACTACAAGACACTAAATACGACGAAAGATGCAGACAAATAGCTCTAGAAACGCTTTACGTGTTTTCTAAAATTTAAATTGATTGCATGAGGGGGCTTAAATTAATACTTTTTTGTTTCTTCTTGCTTGAAGCGGTAAGTCTTACCTCTCAAAACATTAACGTTGGAGGAGCGTTTCCAACAATAGATCATTCTGGAAGTTTAACAAGTAAATTAGATTATAGTCTTTATTATTTCGCTGCTTTTCCATTGATAAACCTTAAAAATCCTGATTTAGCAAAAAACCCGTATTTTAATTTATTTTATTTAGAACAAGCCCTTACTTATAAACTGACGGATAAATTTTCACTAACAGGCAGTTATGTCTATCAGCGGGCAAATGTAGTTTATGATAATTACGTAAATGAAAACAGGTTTTATGTGCAGGCAAAGTATAAGCATACTATCAAGAAAGTTAATCTAACTCACCGTTTACGTTTTGACGGAAGATTTATTCACAATCGCGCAACCAACCAAACGCCATTTACACATCGTGTGAGGTATTTAATAGGAATGGATACTCCCATCAATGAAAAATTATATTTTACCGCTTACGAAGAAACCTTTTTTAATACATTTAAAAATCCAGGCGCTGTCTATGGCGAAAATTGGGCTTACGCAGCTATTGGAAAAAAACTAAACAAACGAAATAAAATTGAATTAGGCATTTTATATATCACCTGGAATATTGGAAATAAAAACTGGTTCAATCAATATTATTTGCAAGCGACCTGGATCAGTCACTTAGATTTTACAAAAAATAAATAGAAACAAAACATGACAGCAAACGATTGTGCTCCGGCAGCAGAAAGAAAAAAATTGAGCTTCCTCGACAGGTACCTAACCTTATGGATATTTCTAGCAATGGCTATTGGTATTGCTATTGGCAACTTCATTCCTTCTTCTTCAACCTTTATTAATTCGTTTTCAAGCGGTACAACAAATGTTCCATTGGCGATTGGCTTAATTTTAATGATGTATCCACCATTAGCAAAAGTGAGATATGAGAAAATGGGCGAAGTATTTCGTAATACAAAGGTTTTAGGAGCATCCCTTTTTCTTAATTGGATCATTGGACCAATTTTAATGTTTGTACTAGCAGTTTTATTTCTACATGACTATCCTGAATACATGGTAGGGCTTATTCTCATTGGGCTGGCACGTTGTATTGCAATGGTTGTAGTATGGAATGAATTAGCCGATGGCGACCGGGAATATGCAGCAGGGTTAATCGCATTAAATAGCATCTTCCAGGTAGTGTTATACAGTGTTTACGCATACTTTTTTATTACAGTATTGCCTCCGTTAATTGGAATGAAAGGTTTGGAAGTAAATATAACCATTGGAGAAATTGCTAAAAGTGTAGGAATTTATTTAGGCTTTCCCTTTATAGCAGGGTTAATTTCCCGTTACAGCTTAATTAAATTAAAAGGAAAAGATTGGTTTGAAAATAAATTTATTCCGCTGATCTCACCGATAACTCTTATCGCTCTTTTATTTACAATCGTAGTCATGTTCAGCTTAAAAGGAGAATTAATTGTACAGATCCCCTTTGATGTATTGCGCATCGCTGTTCCTTTAGTGATTTATTTTGCCATTATGTTTTTCATAAGCTTCTTTATTGGTAAAAAAATGGGGGCGGATTATTCTAAAAGCACTTCCATCGCATTTACGGCAGCGGGAAACAATTTTGAATTAGCAATAGCAGTTGCTATTGGCGTATTTGGAATTAACAGCGGGCAGGCATTTGTAGGCGTGATTGGGCCCTTGGTGGAAGTGCCTGCGTTAATTTTATTAGTAAACGCTGCTTTCTGGATCAGGAACAAGTATTATAAAACAGCTAGTTCGTAAAATAATTCATAAAAAGCTGCATCATTTTAAAAATGTTACGTCTTAGATAAAATATAGTTAAAGTATTATGAAAATAAAATCAATTTGGTCTTCGATTGTAGGTGGTGTTACTTCTGCATTCCCTATCCTATTTGCAGCTTGTAAAGGTGGGGCTTGTGTTGGGGTGTGTGTTACTCCGGTAGCTTCTCTTTTTGGAATCTCAGCCGCAACAATCGCCGCATCACCATTAACAAGTATTCTTGAACCTTTGTTTATTGCACTTAGTGCTGTATCGTTTACAGTTTCTTACTATTCCCTTTATGTAATCCCTAAGTTAAATTGTTCAACAGGTAATTCCTGCGATTGCGGCCCTACGGATAAAGAGAAAAGGAACGTTAATATTTCGAAATTTGTTTTTTGGTTCGGATTACTATTGAGTATAGGTTTTATAAGCTATTTCGAATATTCAAAATACCAACAATCCAGTATGGCAGCAACTGAATGTTCGCCAGAGGGTTGCTCGGCTCCTTCGGAAGAATGCTGCGCTTCAGGAGATTCTACCGCATGTGCCGTAACAGAACAAGATAGTCCTGTCTGTGATTCTACTTCTTCGTGTTGCACATCTGATAAGAATAATGCAATGGGAAAATCAAGAGAAATGACTTGCAAATTAACAAGTCCCGAACTGCAAAAACGCAAAGCCACTGTTTTAGTAGCCTTGCGAAAACAAGTAATTGATAAAAAGGAACTGTCGAATGGCTACGCTTTTAAATTCGAAGGTTCCGATGCAATGATCGATAAATTGAATGAGTTTATAAAGACTGAAAGGCAATGCTGCGATTTTTTTACTTTCAACCTAACAATTTCAGGAGATAAAAGCACGGTATGGCTTGAATTAACTGGAGCCGATGGAGTGAAGGATTTTATTAAAACTGAACTAGAGCTTTAAGACCTTTGTAGCAGGTTAATTTACCTTTATTAACAGTTAGGAATGCGTCTTTTTTCGGATTCATCGTCTTAACAAGTAGAATAATTTAACTCTACTAAAATGGAAAATAAAAAATTACCTGTAGCTATCATTGGCGGTGGCCCTGTTGGATTGGCAGCAGCAGCCCATCTCGTAAAACGCAATGAACCTTTCCTCCTTTTTGAAGCTGATGAAAAAGTAGGATCAAATATTTTGGATTGGGCGCACGTAAAAGTGTTTTCGCCCTGGAAATATAATATCGATAAGGTAGCCGGAGAGCTTTTAAAAAATATTGGATGGCAAAAGCCAGATGAAAATGGGCTTCCTAGCGGAAAACAATTATATGATCAGTATTTTGAACCGCTTTCAAATCATCCCTTAATTAAACCTGGTATTCATACCAACAGCAAAGTGATTGGCGTAAGTAGAAAAGGAATGGATAAAATGAAATCCAAAGACAGGGAAAATGAGCCATTCATATTACAAGTGTTGCAAAAGGGAGAAAAACGTTTGTTTGAAGCAAGGGCTGTGATTGATGCTTCTGGCACCTGGCAAAATAACAATCCTGTTGGTTCGGGTGGTATGTTTGCATTTGGTGAACAAGAAAGTAAGGCCTGGATATTTTACGGTATTCCTGATGTTATTGGAATACACAAAGAGCGTTATCATTCAAAAAATATAGTCGTTGTAGGTGGCGGCCATTCTGCTATCAATACCATTTTAGAATTAGACAAATTAAAACAGTCTTATCCTGAAACACAAATTCATTGGGTACTTCGTAAAAAACACATTAAGGAAGTTTATGGAGGGCAAGAGAACGACGCTCTTCCGGCAAGAGGAGAATTGGGAATTAAAATAGAGCAAATGGTTTACCAAGACCGGGTATCTGTTTACACGCCTTTTCAAATCGAAGAAATTACGAATGAAAACGGTAAACTTACTTTAATTGGTACTCAGAATAATACGAGAAAAGCCTTAACAGGAATAGACGAGATTGTAAGCAACACAGGAACACGCCCCGATTTTTCTTTCTTAAGAGAAGTGCGTGTAGATTTTGATTCCAGTGTTGAAAGTGTTCCGGTCTTGGCTGATTTAATTGATCCGAATATTCACAGTTGCGGGACAGTGCGCCCGCATGGTGAGGCAGAATTAAAACAAAAGGAAAAAGATTTTTACGTGGTTGGAATGAAAAGTTATGGCAGAGCGCCTACTTTTTTAATGGCAACCGGCTACGAACAAGTAAGATCAGTTGTTGCAGCATTAGTAGGTGATTGGGAAGCGGCTAAAAAAGTAGAATTAGATCTTCCCGAAACAGGTATTTGCAGTACTGGCAGCGAAAATGGAATTGCTTGTTGTGGAGTAGAATCAAACACAGATAAAAAAGTAAGTAAATGTTGTTAAGGTGAGAGAAGGTTTAAAACCAACTATATTATCCGCACTCGTTTTAGCATTGGCAAGCTTTGGCGACGCCTTCTTATATCCGGTATTACCTGTAAATGCTTTGCAAATGGGAGTGCCAATTGTGTGGGTAGGGTTTTTACTTTCAATAAACAGGTTCATTCGTTTAATAGCCAATCAAGGTTTTGGTTGGTTGTTTAATACTTGTGGATATAAACGGATCACTATTCTTGCTGCCATATTCGCTGCGTTTAGCACTCTATGTTATGGATTAGCTTCGGGACTTTTATTATGGATAGCAGCCCGAATAATTTGGGGTTTATGTTATTCGTCTTTACGGCTAAGTTGTATCAGTTATTCGCTGGAAGGAAAAAGCCAAGGCTTCTCACTTGGCTTAAGTCGTGGCTTGCAGGAAACAGGGCCAATTCTTGCTTTGTTAATGGGATCATTCTTAATGCAGTACTTCAGTGTGCAAACAACTTTTATAATATTTTCCGTTTTATCAATCTCAGCAATTGTCATCGCTTTTCATTTACCGGAACTTCCTAAAAGTAGTAATCACTATAATTTTACGTTTAATGCCATTCCCTCATCTTTTAACTTTATCGTTTTTCTCTGCCTTAGTTGTAGAAGGAATGCTGATAGTATTAATTGGAAGACTATTTACAACGGGAGCAATATCACTCATTGAGTTGACGGCTATTACTGCTTTTTATATTGGATACAGGAGATTTAGTAATGTATTTGTATCGCCTATTGCCGGAAGGATTGCAGATAAATTTGGCATAGAACGCGTATTTTTAGTAGCCACATTTTTTACAGTTATTTCCTTGGTCGCAATTATCATAGGGTTTGTTGAAGTGGGTTTGATAGTCACATTTACCCTTCAAAGTATTAGTTCTGCTCTTGCACCCGGAGGCGCAGCACTAAACCAGGAAAACAGATTAAAAGCCATTGCTGCAAATACTACCTGGAAGGATTTAGGCTCTGCATCGGGCGCATTAATTGGAGGCGCACTTCTAAAAACAAATTCAATTCATCCTTACTTTCTTTCATTAACAATCGTTTTACTTGGCGCATCAATTACTCATGTATTTATCAGAAACCCTCTAAAACAATTTATACGATGGAAGTAGCAAACATTCATAATGAATTTCATGCTGTGTTAAATAATTATATTGCTAAACGCGTGAATAATAAAGATGACGCAAAAGATTTGCTGCAAGAAGTCTTCATTAAAATACACGGAAATATTCCTTTAGTAGATAATAAGGAAAATATAAAGAGTTGGCTGTTCACAGTTACCAAAAATACGATCATAGATTACTACCGAAAAAATTCTAAGAAAAATATTTTCGCAAGTATTGAGAATGTAGCTAGTGAAGGTGCAGACGAAAAGGAATTTGACCGTACAAAAGAACTTGAAAATTGCATTAGTCATTTTATTCAGCGGCTTCCAGAAGAATACAGAGATATTATTATTGATTCTGAAATAAAAGGTATTAAACAAAAAGACCTTGCCGAAAAATATAACCTAGCTTATTCGTCAGTGCGATCGAGAGTTCAGCGTGGTCGATCAAAACTTAAAGAAATGTTTTTAGATTGCTGTAAAATCGAACTGGATCGGCGTGGCAATATAATTGAGGCGACTCCAAGGCCAAAAAAGTGTTAGGATGATTGCATCATTTTTTAACTGATGCGTCTATAAAGGTGTAAAATAAAACATCTTGATATGGAAACAAAAACAATTGAACCATTAGTGAAGAACAAAGTAACTAAGGAACAGGCGGCTTCTTGCTGCGCGCCAAAAAACAACGAATGGGTTTGCTGCACACCCAGCGAAAGCAAGGAAGAGAATGGTGGAGCGTGTTGCGCACAGCCATCAGACGGCTCCGCATGTTGTAACAAATAAACCCGGCCACATGAAAAAGAGATTAATAATAGGAATGGTTGCGGCTTCAATAGCCAGTGGGTTCCTCATGTTTGGTAAGCCAACTGAAAATAAAACAAGTGAAGACTCATTCCAGGTTTGCGCAACAGACTGTTGCGAAGACGGGCCGGAAGAGTGCGAGCCTAGTTGCTGCAAAGACACCGAAATGTGCTGTCAGTAATAAATTCTACCTCATTTTAAGCCCGGAAACGCTCTTTTCCGGGTTTTTTGTTGTGGAGAAATGAATAATAAACTTCCTGCAAGCATTTTATGAATGCTGATACCTTGTAGGTATGATCAGAGATGCAAACCCTAAAGATGCCTTACAAATAGCAGAAATCTACAAGTATTACGTTTTAAATACTACCGTCACTTTTGAAGAAGAACCCGTTACAACCGAAACAATGATGCAAAGAATATATCAAATTATTGCGAAGTACCCGTGGCTGGTTTATGAACAGGATGAAAAAATAAGTGCCTATGCCTTTGCAAGTGAGTGGAAATCGCGTTGTGCTTACAAATACTCAGTAGAAACAACAATTTATCTGCAACAAGGTTTATCCGGTAAAGGCATGGGCTCTGAATTATATAATGAACTATTGGAACGGCTTAAAAAATTAAATCTCCACGGAGTTATTGGCGGTGTTGCTTTGCCAAACGAAAGATGTATTGCCCTTCACGAAAAATTCAAATTCGAAAAGGTGGCACATTTTAAAGAAGTAAGCTTTAAGTTTAATAAATGGATTGATGTAACATACTGGGAAAAGATCCTGTAATAGTTTGCTTTGTCGGTATATAATTTTATTTGGGTACTGAAATTGGAGCTAGGTTCCTGGATACCTCAAATGCAATTTTAATTGCAAACAACACGAGTAATTCTGAAGACTGCTGTAATAAAACTAATTGTGAAAAAAGAGCTTGCAAACCAACCTAAAATTGCCCTAATCCCGAAGAGTGCTTTAGA
>JAYSYG010000417.1:0-4578 GCA_043716685.1 Sphingobacteriaceae bacterium
TGAAAAAGATTTCCGTGGGAAGCGTTTTGCTGACTGGCACAAAGACCTGCAGGGGAATAATGACCTGTTGTCTCTAACCCAGCCGCAAATTATTAAAACCATTCACAAGGAATATTTAAAGGCGGGCGCTGATATTATTGAAACCAACACATTTAGCGATACGTCGATTGCGATGGCGGACTATGACATGCAGGAATTTGTGTACGAGCTTAATTTTGAGTCTGCTAAAATTGCAAAAGAAGCTATTGGAGAATTTAAAAAAGAATTTCCTGAATTTGTGTCTGTTCCGAAATTTGTTGCAGGCGCTATTGGACCAACAAACCGCACCTTATCGTTATCACCAAATGTAAATGATCCTGGTTATAGGGCAATTACTTTTGATGAACTGTCAACTGCCTATACAGAACAGGTAAAAGGATTGATTGATGGAGGCGCAGATCTCTTATTGATTGAAACTATTTTTGATACTTTAAACGCAAAAGCGGCCCTCTATGCTATTCAAAACTATTGTCAGTCTATTAATAAAAAAATGCCTGTGATGGTTTCCGGAACAATAACCGATGCAAGTGGCAGGACTTTATCAGGGCAAACAACGGAAGCATTTTTAAATTCCGTTTCGCATGTTGATCTGTTAAGTGTAGGCTTAAATTGTGCGCTGGGAGCAAAAGATATGCGTCCTTATCTTGAGGAATTATCTGATAAAGCGCCGTTTTATGTGAGTGCTTATCCGAACGCCGGATTGCCAAACCAATTTGGTGAATATGACCAGGATGCCCATGAAATGGGTCACCAGATCGAAGACTTTTTAAAGGCAGGCTTTTTAAATATTGTTGGCGGCTGCTGTGGAACAACTCCTTCTCACATTAAGCGTATCGCTGAACTGGCAAAGGATGCAAAGCCCCGTAAAAAACCGAAGCCGGACACACTCATGCATCTGAGTGGCTTAGAACCCTTTACACTAACACCTGAAAGTAATTTCCTGAATGTTGGGGAGCGTACTAACGTAACAGGATCAAAAAAATTTCTCCGCTTAATTAAGGAAGGGAATTTCGAAGAAGCGCTCTCAATTGCGAAAGACCAGGTAGATGGAGGAGCGCAGGTTATTGATGTGAATATGGATGAAGGGATGCTGGACAGCGAGGCTGCCATGACAACCTTCCTGAATTTAATTGCTTCTGAACCCGATATTTCCCGTGTGCCAATCATGATCGACTCCTCTAAATGGAGCGTAATTGAAGCAGGTCTAAAATGTGTACAAGGTAAAGCCATTGTAAATTCCATCTCTTTAAAAGAGGGTGAAGAAAAATTTATAGAACAGGCGCTCAAAATAAAACAATATGGAGCCGCCGTCATCGTAATGGCATTTGACGAAGTTGGCCAGGCAGATACACTTGATCGAAGAAAAGAAATTTGTAAACGCGCTTACGATGTTTTGGTTGACAAAGTTCATTTCCCACCACAGGATATTATTTTCGATCCGAATATTTTTCCTGTAGCCACCGGCATGGAAGAACACCGCCTGAATGCACTTGACTTTTTTAATTCAACAAAATGGATCAAAGAAAACCTGCCTTATGCAAAAGTAAGTGGCGGTGTGAGCAATGTTTCTTTTTCCTTCAGGGGGAATGATCACGTGCGTGAGGCCATACATGGCGCTTTTTTGTACCATGCTGTAAAAAACGGCATGGATATGGGAATTGTAAATCCTGCGCAGTTGCAGGTGTATGATGATATTGACAAGACCTTGCTTGAACTTGTAGAAGACGTTCTGTTGAATCGCAGGGATGATGCCACAGAGCGTTTGGTGGAGCATGCGGAATCTTTAAAAGGCATTACCAAAGAAAAAACGGAGAAGGACGAGGAGTGGCGCAAAGGTACAGTAGAATCGCGCCTGAGTCACGCGCTTGTAAAAGGGCTAGTAGAATATATTGATGTGGATACAGAAGAGGCCCGCCAGAAACTTGGCCGTCCGCTGCATGTGATCGAAGGTCCCTTAATGGACGGGATGAATGTTGTTGGCGATCTGTTTGGAAGTGGAAAAATGTTTTTGCCACAGGTTGTAAAAAGTGCAAGGGTAATGAAAAAAGCAGTTGCCTATTTAGAACCTTATTTACAGGCTGAAAAAGAGGCCAACAAACTTGCAGGTATTGTAGGGGATGGCCGCACAAATGCCGGTAAGATTTTAATGGCTACTGTAAAAGGCGATGTGCATGATATTGGAAAAAATATTGTTGGTGTTGTTCTTGCCTGCAACAACTACGAGATCATTGATCTTGGCGTAATGGTAAGCTGTGATAAGATCCTGGAAGAAGCAAAAAAACACAATGTAGATGTAATAGGACTCAGCGGATTGATAACTCCTTCGCTGGATGAGATGGTTCATGTAGCTAAAGAAATGGAACGCTTAGGCTTTAAAACGCCTTTATTAATCGGTGGCGCCACAACGTCAAAAGTTCATACAGCTGTTAAGATCGCACAAAACTATTCGGGACCTGTGGTACACGTGAATGACGCAAGTAAATCTGTACCGGTAGCCAGTAGCCTTATCTCAAAAGAGCTGCACGAGGCTTTTATGGTTGAAGTAAATAAAGATTATGCCAGGGTGCGTGAGCAAAATAAAAACGCACAGTCGCAAAACAAATTTATATCCGTTAAAGAAGCCAGAGAAAATAAATTTCCAATCGATTGGGAAAAAACAGAAATAACCAAACCTGCTTTTTTCGGCAACAAGGTCTTTAATAATTATGATCTGAAAGAAATTTCTGAATATATAGATTGGACACCTTTCTTTCACAGTTGGGAAATGAAAGGATCTTACCCTAAAATTCTGAAAGATCCTACTCGCGGTGCAGAAGCACAAAAATTATTTGATGATGCCCAGAGTATGCTGAAAAAAATAATTGATGAAAAATGGCTCACCGCTAATGCTGTAATTGGTATTTATCCTGCGAATACTGTGAATGATGACGATATAGAAGTTATTTATGAAAATGCCAGCCTGCCGGCGAGGCAGGGAAAGGTCACGAAGCATGTTTTCCACTCTATTCGTCAGCAAACAAAAAAACCCGCAGGGCAATACAACATTGCTCTTGCAGATTTTATAAAACCAAAACCCCTGGGGGAAGCAGCTCCTGAAGCCGCAAAAGGAACGGACTATATTGGCGCCTTTGCCGTTACTACAGGTATTGGGATAGATGAACACGTTGCACGTTTTGAAAAGGACCACGATGATTACAGTGCGATCATGCTGAAAGCCATTGCTGACAGGCTTGCAGAAGCCTTCACCGAATTGTTGCATAAAAAAGTACGCAAGGAATATTGGGGCTATGCTAAAAATGAAACCTTTAGCAACGAAGAATTGATAAAAGAAGATTATGCCGGGATTCGTCCCGCACCAGGCTATCCGGCACAACCCGACCATACCGAAAAATTAACCATCTGGAAATTACTTGACGTGGAAAAAAACACCGGTATTATTTTAACAGACAGCCTGGCCATGGTTCCTACTGCTGCTGTAAGTGGCTTATACTTCGGACATCCGCAAGCACATTATTTTGGAATAGGAAAAATTACGAAAGAGCAGGTGGAAGACTATGCTAAACGTAAAAATATGCCTTTTGAAATAGCAGAAAAATGGCTGGGACCCGCTTTGGGTTATTGAGTATATATTCTGTATTTTTACTTTAAATCTCACTCATGAAAGAATTTGAAACAGATGTGTTTAAAATGGTGATTCATGATGATCTAATTAAAGAGGTAACAGTTAAAAAAAATAAAACCTTTACCGAGAAAGACGTGTGGCATTCCAGAGACTTGTCGGTACAATATAAGCCGGAGGCTAAATTTTTAGTCCTTATGGAAGGAGAGGAGAACAGTTCCGTTTCTTCTGGTGCGCGTGGTGCTGCTGCCTCCGATGAATATCACAAAAACGTTGCTGCACTTGCCTTATTCAGTGAAAAAATGATGGAATCCATTCTTGGGAATTTATTTTTGAAAATCAACAAGCCAAAAGTACCAACCAGGTTTTTTGACAACCGTGAAAAAGCTCTTGAATGGCTGAAAATACAAGGAAAAGCCTCTTAACTGAACCCTGTATACCCGCAGCATATTTTAAACCCTTTTAAACAGTAGATTCGACTTCTTCCGTTATCTTTATAGTTTGTTTTCCAGGAGAAGCATTTCAAACACTATAATTGAGATGCGCGTTCTGGTTTATTAATATGAACACTGTTTTAAAAAACTTTTCTCAATCGTTGAGGTTATTTCTAAACGAAAGTGGTAAATATATTTTATTTACGTCTTTGTTCTATTCCATCTGGCTTGTAAAATCCGTTTTCCAGCATCAACACTTTGATCTTCATTCTTTTTCCGGAAGGATGATCGGCATAGCCACGCTCGAGAATTATGACGTCAGCGCAAGGGTCTCTTTGTTTTATAAATGTATTACGATTTTACTTTGCTCATTTGCATTATTTAATCTCGCGGGATACTTTATTTCGAAAAAACTGTCTTCCTTAATAAAAAGTCCAGAAGCACAACTTGTCAACTACAGTTCTCTGGCCGGGATTCTTTTCTTCT
>JAYSYG010000418.1:0-4574 GCA_043716685.1 Sphingobacteriaceae bacterium
CGGGCCATTATTTTATCCATAATATCCTGCTGGCGGTTGCCTTGCTTTAAGGCAGTGCTATAACGTATTTTTGGAGTAAACGTTACCATACTGTACAAAGGGACCCACTTGTCGGGGTATTTTTGCGAGAATTTGGCTTCTATTTTTTTCTGCAGTAGAAATTTAGGATCCGCTGTTCTATCACGCATTTCTATAAAATTCGCAACCGCCAGGTCGGCAATTGCATCTGCATCGGGCTTTCGCAGGGTCTCATATTCTTTTAAAATTTCAGGCCAGTTTTCTTTATGCTTTTCAATAAGGTCATTCAGCACCACGCAGTCTTCAAAACCGCAGTTCATCCCTTGTCCGTAAAACGGTACAATAGCATGGGCCGCATCGCCTATAAGCGCTATTTTCTCATCGAATGTCCACGGAAAACACTTTACGGTAACCAGTGAGGAAATCGGGTTATTCTTAAAATCATGCATTAAAGTTGGCATTAAGGGTATCACATCTGAAAATTCCTCGTCGAAAAAACGTTTGATCTGCTCATCTGTTTTTAAGGCTGCAAACGATTTCTCGCCTTCAAATGGAATAAAAAGTGTACAGGTAAAATTACCGTCAGGGTTAGGAAGCGCGATCATCATAAAGGTTCCGCGGGGCCAGATGTGCAGTGCATTTTTCTCCATCATGAATTTGCCATTTTCGCCAGGTGGAATAATAAGTTCCTTATAACCGCAATTTATATAATGCTGGTTGTATTCAAAACGGTCGCTTTGCAATTGCATATTTAAGCGTGACACTGCAAATGCGCCATCAGCACCAAACAATAAGTCGAAGCTGTTTTCAACCATTTCCCTGGTTGTATTGTCTTCAAAAGAGGTTTTAAGCGTCCCACGTGAAATATTGGCGCAGCGTTTATCAAAATGGATCTTTACATTCGGCTGTTCTTCGGCCAGGTCCATTAACTTCATATTAATATCAGCACGTGATACGGAGTAAATTGCCTGGTTATCTTTTCCATAAGGCTGGTAAGCAGTTGAGCCATCCTTGTGATGGATATGACGCCCATACATTGGAATGCTTATCTTTTTAATATCTTCAGCGATGCCAACAGCTTCCAGAGCTCTCCAACCCCTGTCGCTTAGTGCAAGATTTATAGAACGTCCCGCCAACAGGTTTGTTTTGCGCATATCCGGCCTGCGCTCGTATATATCGATCTTATATCCTTTTTTAGCCAGGTAGAGGGATAATAAGGATCCTACTAAACCTGCTCCAACAATAGTAACACGTTTGCTCATGCCTCAAATTTACTTAAAATTAAATCTCCCAAACGGCCAATTTATTTTTTTCTTTTTTAAAAGAACTTACCAAAAGTTCGCACTCATTATACACACAGCGGAACAATTTATATTTACTCTCTTTAAATTCTTCCTGCTTAAATTTTATTTCAAGTGCCTTTTTATCCTTTAACACAAAATCTACTTCGTTTTGTTCTGTTGTTCTCCAGTATTTAATGTCGTCTTCCCTGTAATGCAATAATAACTGTTGCAACGTTTGATTTTCCAGCAAAATACCTTTGTCATCACGTGTTTTAAGCCTGTTAAAATTATTCAATAAAGCGTTTCTAAAACCATTATCCTGAAAAAATATTCCTCATAATATTTGCCTTGTACCACTTGTGTTTTGGTGTAGCCATTTTGCTACCTTTGTTTTGTGCTAAAAGAATTTGAATCAAACATACTTAAAAACGGACTCTTCGGCAAAAAGGATACTATTGCGCTTGCGATTAGCGGAGGTATTGATTCTGTGGTGTTGGCGTATTTATTAAAGCAGTCCGGATTTAATTTTTCGCTGGCGCATTGTAATTTTAAGCTAAGAGGAAAGGAAAGCGACACAGATGAAAAATTATGTAAAGAGCTGGCAAAAAAATTAAACGTTAAGATTCATACAAAAACATTTGATACCAAAGCTTATTGCCTCGAACAAAAAATGAACGTTCAGCTCGCTGCACGAAAACTACGGTACGACTGGTTTCATGAACTTATTCCGGAACAAAAAATTAAATATGTATTAACGGCCCATCACGCCAACGATGTAATGGAGACGCTCTTTATAAATCTTTTACGTGGTACCGGCATTAAAGGGTTAAAAGGTATTCCGGAAAAAAAGGGCCATATCGTGCGTCCCTTGTTAATCTTTACCAGGGAAGAAATAGAAGCATTCGCGAAGAAGGAAAAGATCACATTCAGGTTGGATAAAAGTAACCTGGAAGATAAATATGAACGCAATTTTATTCGTTTAAATATTATACCTCTTTTTAAAAAAATAAATCCTACGCTCGAGGAAACGTTTATCAGGAACACCAGTAACTTCAGACAGGAAGCTGCAATCGTTAAAGATTACCTGGAAGACCGGTGTATGGACCTGATCACACAAACGCCGGGGCTTATTTTTATTAATAAGAAAAAATTAAAGAAGGAAAAATACGCGCAAAGTATTTTACATAATCTTATAAGTGGTTACGGTTTTAATGATACCCAACAAAAAAACATTTTAAGGAACCTGGAAGAAAATGCCCTTCCGGGAAAGTTGTTCAATTCTGCTACACACCAGTTGTGTATAGATAGGAACGACCTGGTCATCAAGCCTGTTTCAACACAAATAGCATCCGAAATTAAAATAAAATCATTAACAGAGCTAGGTAGGCTGGATTTGTTTACCATTGATGCACTTAAAAAATTTACACAACCTGAAAAAAATGAATTGGTGATTTCAAAAGACCAATTGATCTTCCCTCTTACCTTGCGAAATAAAATAACCGGCGATAAGTTTAAGCCTTTTGGAATGAAGAGTTTTAAGCTTTTAAGCGATTTTTTGAAAGACGAGAAACTGAATTCTTCTGAAAAAGAAAAATGCCGGCTGCTGGTTAACGGAAATGGTGAGATCTTATGGGTAGTGGGGTACAGAAGTGATGAGCGTTACAAGGTAGGTAACCACACAACTAATCTTTTAAAACTGACACTCATTGGAGAAGGCTGAAGCATTATTTGAAGAAAAACAATATCTGGGTCATAACCGGCTGAGTATGGTAATACGGACCATGCTAGCCTTGTTTTGCTTTATGGGGTATTACTGGAGCGAAAATCCAAAACCTGTGCAGGTTTCTTTTTTTAAGATCGGCTCCTACCCTATTCAAAGCATTAGTAATTCAGGTCTTATTTTTTTTATTGTGGGTACAAGTATTCTTATGCTGAGTGCGGGTTTAACGTATGTGCTACACATCCAGACGAAAGTTTATAAAGACTATATGATCCTTGATGGCTTCTGGACGTCACGCAAGATCAAAATTGACCTGAGCAATATAACCTCCATCCGGAAAGGCCGCTACAAAAAGAATATATTTCGAAGGGCTGTTTACAACTTGCACAATATGGGCGTTATTCGCTTTTATTCCAGCGGGGATGACTTTATAGAACTGGTTGACAATGCGGGATTTACCTATAAGATCGGAAGCCAGAAACCCCAGGAATTGTTTAAAATCCTTGAAGCAGAACTCAGGCAAAAAAGCTGATTTTTTTTCCTTGCAAGTTTGCTCCCAATATTTTAAATTTGGTATAGAGTAAATAAATTCGGTATTAATTTTAACCCCCCAGATCTATGGTTGCTACAGATTTTGAAAAAATCGAAAAAGAGATGATTGAGAATTTAAAATTTCCTATATCAGAAGTACTGACTGATCCAGCAAAAATTAAAGAAAGAACATCAGACCTCGAGCGTGCCCTTTCGCTCGGTAATCTTGAACACTCCAAGATTAAAATTTATTTTGAAGATGAAGATTCCTGCAAGATGGTAGAAACCACCGTTTGGGCAGTTACTGATAAACGGGTAATTTTAAAGCAAAGTGTGGGTATCCCAATTAACCGCATCCATTCGGTAAAGTTATAACAGCTTTATAATAATGTAAACAAAAGGAGCAACAAAAATAAGGCTGTCAAAACGGTCTAAAATACCTCCATGTCCGGGCATAATGTTTCCCGTATCTTTTACACCGGCCTGGCGTTTGAGCATGCTTTCTACAAGGTCACCTAAAGTTGCTAATACTGAAACCGATATTCCGAGTACTAACCAAAGTAATAGATGTTCATAGCAATATTCTCCTAATAGATAACCTAATCCAAAAGTCATTAACACACCAAAAATAGTACCCTCCCAGGTTTTTCCTGGTGAGATGCGCTCGATCATTTTATGTTTTCCAAAAAGACTACCGCCCAGGTAAGCAAAAGTATCATTGCTCCAGATCAGTAAAATAATCCCTAAAAGGACATAGGGATAAAATCCCATTTTTTCGTTAAAAACTATCTCATGCAATAAACAAAAGGGTAAAACAGAATAAATAATTCCGGCTATAGTAAACAAAGCATTTTGAATAGGATTTTCTTTTTTTGTAAACAGCGCAACTATCAGGATAACAAAAGGAACCAGTACCAGTATGTTCAGTTGCACAGAAAATGTTTTAATAAAAGAAAGATAGGTAATTGCACCTAGCACAAAACCGGCAATTTTATACGGCTGTGTATTTAATTTTTCAGACA
>JAYSYG010000419.1:0-4562 GCA_043716685.1 Sphingobacteriaceae bacterium
ACATCGCGTGCTTTTTGCGGTTCAGTGAAATAATCAAAGAAATCGGAACCGATCAATTTTTCGCGTTCTATCCCGGTAATATTTACTGTTGCCTCGTTCATATCCGTAATCTTTCCTTCCGTACTAATTGTAACCAATGGATCAAGACTAGCTTCAATCAGACTCAGGGAATATTTAGAAAGTAGTTTCTGTGCGGTAACATCCCTGGCTACAATTACAACGCCCAGCACATTTCCTCTATCATCTTTATAAACCGATCCGTTAAACAATACATCGGTTAATTTGCCATTTTTGTGACGTAGGGTAAGCGGCGAATCAGCAACAGAACCTTTTGCAAATACTTCCTGGTAAACTTCACGCGCCTTTTGCGGTTCTGTAAAATAATCGAAGAAATCGGAGCCGATCAGTTTTTCGCGTTCTATACCTGTAATATTCACTGTTGCCTCATTCATGTCTGTTATCTTGCCCTCGGTACTTATAGTAACCAATGGATCAAGACTTGCCTCAATAAGACTCAGGGAATATTTGGAAAGCAGTTTTTGTGCTGTCACATCCCTTGCTACAATCACAACGCCCAGTACATTACCTCTATCATCTTTATAAACAGATCCGTTAAACAATACATCAGTTAGCTTGCCATTTTTGTTACGCAGTGTAAGCGGCGAATCGGCAACAGAGCCTTTTGCAAAAACCTCAAGGTAAACTTCCCTGGCCTTTTGCGGTTCAGTGAAATAGTCAAAAAAATCGGAGCCTATCAGTTTTTCGCGTTCAATACCCATAATATTCACAGTTGCCTCGTTCATATCGGTGATCTTGCCCTCAGTGCTTATAGTTACCAAGGGGTCCAGACTCGCTTCGATTAAACTACGGGCATATTCAGATGATTGCTTTTGGGCCGTCAGTTCATTCTTAGAAATCGAACCATTCGTCACTTTAGTAAATGTGTCTTTTTTTTGAATCGTCATTATTTAATTGTTATTCGTTTTAGGAAAAAATTAATCCATTACAATCCGGGGATTGTAATGGATTAAAAAGTATTAATTTGAAATCAACCTGCCAGATTGTATTACCTTTTTAGCATCTGTTAATTGATAAAAATAAACACCGGAAGGAAGATTTTCCGTTTCGATTGTTGTTGTTTTTTTGCTTAGAGACATGCTATAGACTTTCACACCTAAAACATTATATACTTCCAGTTCACACGTAGAATGCCATGAATTCTCCATAACAATACTAAAACTGCCTGTAAAAGGATTAGGATAAAAAGTAGCCATTTTGGAATCACCGGTTGCTTTAACTGAAGCGATTCCTGTGGTATTGCAGATAGTGAGTTTAGCATTGGCTGAATTAACCGCAGGCGCACAGGTTCCGGTAACTACAACGTTATAGTCGGTTGCAGCATCAGAGGCACTTACCGGGTTAATTAAAAGAGCTGAAGAAGTTGCACCCGAAATATTTCCCGCATTAATTAAGGAAGCAGTGCCTTTTCTCCAGGTATAAGTAAGACCTGTTCCAGTCGCTAAAACGGAGAAGCTAACTGCGCTTGATTCGCAGGAAGCCTGATCTATTGGCTGAGTCGTAATAGCTGGATTTATATTTATAACAAGACCTACAAAAATTGAAGTGTCTGCCGGCGCATATGGACCGCTGATAATAACGTTGTAATTAGTAGCTACATCGGCAATAGTAGCCGGATTTATTGTAAGAGTAGCTGTAGTCGCTCCCGAAATATTACTACCATTGATCAGGTTTGTTGTACCTTTCCTCCATTTATAAATAAGCCCTGAGCCTGTTGCCCCAACTATATAACTTACAGAGCTTCCGTTGCAAACAGTTTTGGCTACAGGCTGCGCTACAATATTCGGAGCCATTAAAGAGCAGCCTTGTGTAACTGTAACGCTTATAGCAGCTGTATTCATTGCTCCATTGGTAGTTAGCGCCCTTCCCAACAGGGTAGCGCCTGATCCGAAACTAACAGCACCGTTGTTACAAATAAGCGTACCTATCATATCTGAATAATTGTTAACATTTAACGCGCCATCGACTTTCCAGAAGACATTTTTAGCCTGGGTTCCGTTAGTTAAAATAACTTTTGCATACGTACTTGTGCTAACTGCGCCATTTACCTGAATTACAAATACTGCATTTGCATTTCCCATCCCGTTAAGGAAAAGAGTGTCATTAAAAGTTACAGCACCATTTACACGGTAAACATGGGGGGTGAGGACTAATTTGTTACCGAATTGTGCAGGATATAATAATTCAATGTCGTATGATAATGTATTAAGATAATTATAAACGGTTAAAAGATTAGGAACGCATGCTCCCGTTGAACCATCCGGAATCGGATGAATAGCACCGGTAACATTGAGTGCATTAAAACCTGTAGTTAATCCCACATTAGTTCCAATGTCACCACCGTTAACGAAAGTTATACCTGAATTAGTAACTGGTCCGTTAGAAGAAAATAATCCATAGCAACCCACGGTATTAAGTGTTGGAGACGCAGGGCCTGTCAAATAAGGACTTCCACAACCTATCGGAGTATCTGCCACAGTGCCGTCAATTGTAATTGCTCCTGACGTAGAGAGGGCTCTGCCTTCCAGCCTACAACCGGTATTCATTGTAATTGCTGCATTATTGGCAATAATAGTTCCGCGCATAAAGCTCCCAGCAGCCATGCTCACGAGACCTTCAATTTTCCAAAACACATTGCACGCCTTAGCAGAGTTAATAAGAACAACCTGTGCACCTGCGTTTGCAGAAAAAGATCCCTGAATCTTAATTATAAAAACGGCATTTGGATTATTCTGTCCGTCAAGAGTAAGCGTTAGATTTAAAGTTGAATTTCCGGAGATTGAATAAACACCAGCATTAAGCGATTGCCCGTTACCTAATAATGGTGCAGGGAAAAAAGTAGGTATTGTTGCATTAAGCTGATTATATGCGGTGGTTAAATCACTGGCACAAAGAACGCTGGCCGCATTCGCATTGTTCATATTGCCATTTACGTTCCCAAAACCAACGATGGCACCGTTATTGGTTCCAACATTTCCTGTTAATCGTGAGATGCCGGTATTACTAACTCCACCAACGGTGGTAAACAATACAAAACCTGAGGCTGATCCAAGGCTCGGAGCCTGTGCCGTGCTAATTCCAGGGGAGGCAAGCAAAGCAGTTAAAGCTGCTATAAAGATTGATTTAGTTTTCATTTGATTTAGTTTTAAATGTGAAATCATTTTCGTTGAAGTTTTAAAAGTTATTTTTTTACAATAATAAATTCTGTACGCCTGTTTTCCTGGTGAGCTTCCTCTGTGCAATTTGAAGTATCAAGTCTATCGCAGGAACATTCATTTATTAATTTGGTTTCTCCGTATCCTTTACCCGTAATTCTTTCGGGGTGCGTGATCCTTTTTTTAATATAGTCCATAGATGCTTTTGCTCTTTTCTCAGACAACACCTGGTTGTATTCCCTACTCGCTCTGCAATCTGTGTGTGAATTCAAAGCAATAGCCATTTCGGGGAATTCATTCATTGCCTTTACAATTTTATTTAATTCTATTTCCGCAAAAGGGCGAATGGCATATTCATGATAATCAAAATAAATAGGTTTAAACCCAACTATTTTTCCCAGATCGTGATTAACCTTTATTTTTTCCGCAATCGGTTCTTCTTTTTTAACTACAACTACTTCTTCCTTTTTTTCATGAACAGTAAGGATGACATCGGATTGAACAAGAAGTTCCTGACCAAACGTATTAAACATGTTGTCGCCTTCGTTGTATTTTTCTTTCGTACCAGTTAATTTGAAATTTTTATCTGTTTCAACGCTGAATGAAAAAGCTCCATCGCTTTTTGTCGTTACCGTGTCCAGTACATCACCCTTATCATTCAATAGTGTGATAAATGTTGATGCTAAAAGATTTTTGTTTTTGTCTAAAGCATGTCCATTAATTTTTTTATTCAAATTGAACTTCACTGAATAGATATCATCGTCGCCACTTCCTCCACTTCTATTAGAAGAGAAATAGCCTTTAGTAAGCGTACTGTCCATTATAATTGAAAAGTCATCGTAACTGGTGTTTAAAGGAGCTCCAAGGTTTATTGATTTTTCAAAACCAGAACCTTTTGCAGCAGAACTGAAAATATCAAGACCACCCAGACCAAAGCGGCCATTTGATGCGAAAAGAAGTACACCTTTCTTTTCCTGGTAGAATGGAAAAACTTCATCTCCCTCTGTATTAATGCTATTTCCCAGGTTCAGAGAATTTCCCCATGTACCGTTATCTTCTCTTGTTACCCTGTATATATCCGCGCCACCAAATCCTCCTGGCATATTAGATGTAAAATACATTGTTTTCCCATCAGCCGATAAGGCGGGGTGTCCAACAGAATAATCTTTATTATTAAGAAAAAAGGATTCAGGTTTTGACCACTCGCCTTTTTCTTTATTAAAGGTAGAGAAATATATTTCAAAATTAACGATCAGTTCTTTTTTTGTAAGATCGTATTCATTCTTGGTATAGGCCATAAAAGAACCGTCTTTGCTGAAACTGGCAGGA
>JAYSYG010000420.1:0-13765 GCA_043716685.1 Sphingobacteriaceae bacterium
ATTCCTGGTCACCTGGAGGTTCAACCAGTCAAACTCTTACAGGAATTGGTGCGGGAACATATACCTGTATCGCTATAGATGCTTCTTCTATCACTTACACAAATACTTTTACTATAACACAACCTTCTGTACTTTCATCCTCCATAACAAGTCAGACAAATTTAACCTGTAATGGCGCCAGTAATGGCCAGATCACAGTTTCGGCTTCGGGTGGAACAGCACCCTATACTTACAGTTGGTCGCCTTCGGGAGGAACTTCTGCAACAGCTACAGGACTTATTGCCGGCACTTACATCAGTTACGTAAGAGATCTCAATACCTGTGTTTCAACGCAAACAACAACACTTACACAACCTGCACCCATCACTATTCTTGGGTTTGCTACAAATACAACTGTCTGCCTGGGACAAACCTCCATTTTAATCGGAGCAGGTGCTTTAACGTATACATGGACAGGTGGCGCAACTAACGGTGTGCCATTTTCACCTTCCGGTGCAGCAATATACACCGTAACAGGAACCAATTCATCAGGCTGTATTGGTACCGCAACTGCTTTTATAAATGTAAATCCTTTGCCATCTTTAACGGTTGCAGGATCGAGTCTTATTTGTAATGGTAATACTGCAATTTTAACCGTTAGCGGTGCAAATACATATACCTGGAGTACTACGGCACTAACCAGTACAATTTCAGTTAATCCTTCTTCTACAACATCTTACACCGCCAGTGGAACAGATGGCAATGGCTGTGTAAATTCGGTTGTTAAAACAATTACCGTTCTTAATAGCGTTCCTTCTGTTACAGCTAATGCGAGCAGCCCTGCAATATGCAATGGCAATACGCTTACATTATTTGGAAGTGGCGCGGTAACGTATACCTGGTCGGGCGGAGTTACAGATAACGTACCATTTTCACCATCCAGCTCAGGAATTTATACGGTAACAGGCTTTAATCCTTGCGGAAGCGGAACCGGAATAATTGCGATCTTAGTTAACGCATTGCCCGTAATTACTGCCAATGCAAGCAGCACTGCCGTGTGTATTGGAGGTTCAGTTATTCTTAACGGCGGCGGAGGTATTTCATACAGCTGGACGGGTGGAATAACAAATAACGTGGCCTTTTTGCCTTCAGCTACTTCTACCTATACTGTAACCGGTATTGACGGAAACGGGTGCCAAAATACCGCTTCAAAAACCATCGTAGTGAATCCATTACCTTCTATTACAGCCAATGTAAGCAATTCTGTTGTTTGTCTTGGCAATACCACTACCCTTTTTGGCGGCGGCGGCGTAAGTTACTTGTGGACGGGTGGAGTAACTAATAACGTTGCATTCTCACCGGGTACTACCGCATCCTATATAGTTACAGGAACTGATGCAAATGGATGTCAGAATACTGCCAGTAAAACAGTAACGGTTCTCAATGTGCCGGCACTTACTGCAAGCGCATCAAGCCCTTCCGTTTGCTTTGGAAATCCGACAACCTTATCAGCTTCCGGGGCAATAACCTATACCTGGACCGGAGGAGTAACCAACGGTGTGTCTTTTACACCAAGCGCTACAAACACGTATTCTGTTTACGGCACTAACTCCTGCGGAACGGTGTCTACTGCCGTTAGCGTAACTGTAAAAACATTACCGGTTGTAACTGCAAATGCAAGCAGCACCGTAGTATGTTTAAACACAGCTGTAACGTTGTTTGGCGGCGGAGCCACTACTTATGCCTGGACAGGTGGAGTAACAAACAACGTGGCTTTTTTACCTTCAGTTACTTCTACCTATACTGTAACGGGTACTGACGCAAACGGGTGCCAGAGTACCGCTTCAAAAACTATCGTTGTAAATCCATTACCTTCTATCACTGCCAATGTAACCAGTTCTGTTGTTTGTCTCGGCAATACCACTACTCTGTTTGGCAGCGGCGGTATAAGCTATGTATGGACAGGAGGAGTAACAAATAATGTGGCGTTCACACCAGCAACCACTACATCCTATATTGTTACTGGAACCGATGCCCTTGGATGTCAAAACACGGCAAGTAAAACAGTGACAGTAATTAATGTGCCTGCACTTACAGCAAACGCATCAAACCCTTCGGTATGCTTCGGAAATCAAACTACTTTATTGGCGAATGGTGCAATAACGTATACCTGGACAGGAGGAGTAACCAACGGCGTTTCATTTACACCTACCCTTACAAACACCTATACTGTTTACGCTACTAACTCCTGCGGAACAACATCCACTTCCATTAACGTAACAGTAAATACCTTGCCAGTTGTAACTGCAAATGCAAGCAATACAATAACTTGTTTTAATACCCCTATAACTTTATTCGGAGGTGGTGCCAGTACATATACCTGGACAGGAGGAATAGTAAATAACGTTCCTTTTTTACCTACTGTATCAGCAACCTATAGTGTCACAGGAACAGATGTTAACGGCTGCCAAAATACAGCGGGCAAAACACTTACTGTTTTAAGTCTTCCTGCTGTTACTGCCTCTGCAAGTAGCTCATCCTTTTGTTTTGGTAATTCAACAACTTTAAATGGTGGAGGCGCTTCAAGTTATGCCTGGTCAGGTGGAATTTCAAACAATGTATCGTTTACACCATCTGTTACTACCACCTATACAGTTACCGGAACAGGTTCGAATGGATGCCAGAATACTGCGGTAAAAACCATAACGGTTTACCAATTGCCAGTTGTTATTGCTAACGTTACCAACTCTGTTATTTGCAGCTCTAATTCAACTTCCTTTTACGGAAGTGGCGCCAACACTTATACATGGACCGGAGGAATTACCAATAATAGTGTAATTTTTCCTACGGTTACAGCAACCTATTCAGTTTCCGGAACAAATACTCTTACAGGCTGTACAAGCACGAATAACGCCTTTGCTTCGGTTACCGTGAATGCCTTGCCTACAGTATCAATAATCTGCAGCAGTGCTTCTGTTTGCCCCGGACAATCTGTTAGTCTAACCGCCAGCGGCGCTAATACCTACACCTGGACAGGCGGCATAATAAGTGGCGTTCCATTTACACCGCTTGTTACTACCAGTTATTTTTTAACCGGCAAAAACACCAGCACAGGCTGTTCTAATATTACAATGCAAACAGTTGTTGTAAATCCTTTACCGGTAGTAACTGCAAGTGTTAGCAGCCCGGTAGTTTGTGCGGGAATTCCAGTCATATTTACGGGACTTGGAGCTAACACATATACCTGGAGCGGTGGGATCACAGACGGCATTCCCTCTTATCCTTCAACGGGTTTATATACGGTATACGGTACAAATACCCTGACAGGTTGCACAAGCACCAATACTGCCAGCCAATACGTTACCGTAAATACCGCACCAACACTCATTATCACAATTACAAATTCTGCTATTTGCGAAGGCGGTACGACTATGGTAAATGTTACCGGCGGAGCCAATACATATACCTGGTCAAGTGGCGTTACAAATGGCGTTCCTTTTTCTCCAAGTACAACTGCAATCTATACCGTAACAGGCCTTAATAACAGCAACGGATGTTCAACAACTCAAACCTTGAGCATTATTGTTAATGCACGACCGGTGGTAGTGATCAATAATCCCGTTTCGTCGGTATGTTCAGGAAATTCAATTACATTTAACGGGTCAGGAGCCAACACCTATACCTGGACAGGCGGAGTGGTGAATGGTTTGCCTTTTACTCCTCTTGTAAATGGAACGTATTCTGTAACCGGTACAAATACATTAACAGGATGCACAAGTACAAATACTGCTTCACAATCAATAACAATAAACATCCCACCTGTTGTTTCATCTACTGTAACTGCGAATACAGTGTGTAAAGGAAAAAGTGTCATCTTCACCGGAATGGGTGCAGATATCTATTCATGGACGAATGGTCCTGTAGATGGTGTACCTTTTACACCACTGCAAACCGACAATTACGCCGTAACAGGAACAGATACACTTACAGGATGTACAAGTACCAATAGTTCTATGCAAACTGTTATTGTGAGTCCGGTACCTCAAATTGGTCTTGCATCTTCACACAGTTTAATTTGTGCAGGAGAGAGTTGTACGCTAACAGTAGGTAGTACCGCTTCTTATACATGGAGTACGGGCGAGACGACTTCAAATCTTCTTATCTCACCAACAATTACTACAACGTATTCTGTGTCTGTAAAAGGATCAAATACCTGCACAAACTCTGCAACAATTACTCAGAATGTATCAGATTGCACGGGTTTAAATGCTTATTCTCAAAATCTAAATTCCCCGCTTTTGATCTACCCTAATCCATCTAATGGCAACTTCACCATTAAAGGTAGTAGCGACATAACTTTGACAATTATTAATGAGTTAGGTCAAACTATGAAAACTGTTCCATTAGGTAGTTTCAATGAGTATACAATGAGTATAGAACATTTGCCTGCAGGAATATATTTTGTTACAGGACACCAAAACAATCAACTTATAAAACAAAAGATCGTTTTAACACGGTAATTGACCATTAATACATTAAATAATAAAAGGAGAATTCTAAGGATTCTTCTTTTTTAGTTTATAATTTTCATACTATATACTTTCTAAAAAAGATTAAAAAATTATCTTTGTATATTAAATTAAACGAGAATGGGAAGAATATTTCAGACACGCAAAGCCACGATGTTTAAGCGCTACGCCAAAATGGCAAAGGCTTTTACCAAGATTGGGCGTGAGATCGTAATTGCTGTTAAGGCCGGTGGTCCACACCCGGAAGGTAACCCGCGCCTGAGAATGATCATGCAAAATGCCAAGGCGATTAATATGCCGAAGGTGAATGTTGAATCTGCAATAAAAAGGGCCAGTGAAAAAGACTCCGGAAGCTACGAAGAAATAATTTATGAAGGATATGCTCCTCACGGCGTGCCTGTGATTGTAGAATGCACTACGAATAACCCTACGCGCACGGTTGCCAGTTTGAGGCTATACTTCAGCCGCGCAAACGGATCACTGGGAACAAACGGATCTGTTAGTTTTATGTTTGATCATGTGGTGTTATTTAAAATTGATGCAAAAGGCCTGAACAAAGATGATATGGAACTGGAACTGATTGATTTCGGACTGGAAGACATTGCTCTTGACGAAGAGAATAACCAGTTTATCATTCAGACTCAATTTACCGATTTTGGAAAAATGCAATCTGCGCTGGAAGAAAGAAAAATAAGTGTGCTCGAAACAAGTAAAATCTACATACCAACTACCACCAAAGAATTAAGTCCTGAGCACGAAGCAGAAGTAATGGCTATGATCGAAAAAATGGAAGAAGATGATGACATTGAGGCTGTTTATCATAATATTGCTTAGAATTTTATACTTTGGAAAAACAGTGGAGAATAAATAAAAGTACCGGTTCGGCCGAGTCAACTGATCTACAGGAAAAATTAAAAGTGGACAGGGTTGTTGCGCGTTTATTAAAAATCCGCAATATCCTCAGTTACGAAGAGGCCAAAACTTTTTTCAGGCCCGACCTGGAACAGCTCCATGATCCTTTTTTAATGAAAGGAATGGCTGTAGCGATTGATCGCATAGATCTTGCAATACGCAAAAATGAAAAAGTACTGATCTTCGGTGATTATGATGTTGACGGAACAACTGCCGTGAGCCTTGTTTACAGCTTCTTTAAAGATCACATAGAAAACATTAAATATTATATTCCCGACAGGTATAAAGAAGGTTACGGCATCTCTTTTAAAAGCATTGACTACGCAGCAGAAAATAATTTTACGCTCATAATTGCATTGGACTGCGGTATTAAGGCCATTGACAAAGTAGCTTACGCCAATGAAAAAAATATTGATTTTATTATCTGTGACCATCATCTACCAGGCACTGAGCTTCCTAAAGCCGTAGCCATACTAGATCAAAAACAAGCCGATTGTCCTTATCCTTACAAAGAGCTAAGTGGCGCTGGAATTGGATTTAAGTTGATCCAGGCGTTTTCGTTTAAAAACAATTTGCCCCAGGAACAATGCTATAAGTACCTCGATCTTGTTGCCACGAGCATTGCGGCAGATATTGTGCCCATTACCGGTGAGAACCGTGTGATGGCTTATTTTGGTCTTGAAAAAATAAATGCAGATCCACGACCGGGTATTAAAGCCTTGCTAAATATTAACCAGCAAAAAAATCCCGCGAACATCAGCACTCTTGTTTTTACCCTGGGTCCGCGCATTAACGCGGCTGGACGTATTGAACATGGCAGCAAAGCTGTTGAATTGCTTACCTGCGAAGAAGACATCCAGGCGGATATTTTTGCTCTTGCCATTAACGATACCAATATGCAGCGCAGGGATCTTGACCTTGGAATCACTACGGAAGCCTTTGATCTTCTGGATAATGATGTACTCACCCAAACAAAACACACGACCGTTCTTTTTAACGAGAAGTGGCATAAAGGCGTTATAGGAATTGTAGCCTCACGCCTGATCGAAAAATATTACCGTCCAACAATTATTTTAACCGAAAGCGATGGCAAAGTTACAGGCAGTGCGCGCAGCGTTAGAGAATACGATGTTTACAGCGCTATCGAAAAATGCAGCGACCTTCTTGAACAATTCGGCGGACATAAATTTGCAGCGGGGCTTTCTTTAAAAAGGGAAAACGTAGAGGCATTTAAAACAAAATTTGAATCTGTTGTTTCCGCATCGATCACAGCAGACCAGCGCATTCCGAAAATAGAAATAGATATCGAGCTGGAATTTCACGAGATCACAGAGAAGCTTTTACGCATCCTGAAACAATTTGCACCTCATGGACCTGAGAATATGACACCTGTTTTTTGCAGCCGGTCAGTATTTGATACAGGCTGGGGACAGGTGTTCGGCAATAATCACTTAAAGCTGGAGCTCTTTCAGAAAGCAAATCCGAATGTCCGGTTCCAGGCTATTGCTTTTGACAAAGGGGACTATGTGAATTTCTTCCAGAGAAAAATCCCGATGGATATTCTTTTTAAGATTCAGGAAAATGAATTTAAAGGCGCTACAACTATTCAGCTGGTGATAGAGGACTTGCGGGTGAGTGAATAGTTCTTCGTGCTATTTATTAAACATCACATACAGCTAATTTGCAGCTAAATTCTTTTTAACCAGGTAATTCAGTCTGAGTAGCAGACCAATGGCAACGAACACCAGCGATGCCAGGAGAGCGATCCAGATCCCAACAGTTTCCATTTTTAGCGTAAATGCTAAAAAATATGCGAGGGGTAATGCAATCACCCAATACCCAATGAGGGTTATAACGGTAGGCGCTTTGACGTCTTCAAGGCCTCTTAAAATACCAATAAGGGTTACTTGCATCCCATCAAACAACTGAAACATCGCAGCGATGATCAATAGCGTAGAAGCCATCGCAATTATTTGCGGAACCTTGCTAAAAGCCAGAGGGAGATAGTTATGTAAGATCATAAACAAAATACCAAAAGTTCCCATGATCAATAACACAAGTTTTATTCCGGCAATAGAAGCATTCTTAATTTCCGGCCAGTTTTTCTGAGCGCTAAAAATTCCCACGCGTATTGTAGCCGCAGAGCTAATGCCCGTTGCAAACATATAGGTGAAAGAGGCCATGCCCAATGCAATTCCATGTGCATCCATCTGTTCTTTACCAAAGCTCCCGGCCATTAAGCCTGAAATAGCAAAAGCGGCGACTTCGAACGTAAACTGCATGGCAGAATTAAATCCAATTCTCCAAATGTTCCCCAACTCTTTCTGGTTAATTTTAACCTGGTTAAAGACCTTTGTTATTTCTCTTGTCACCGGCGATCTGAAAACAAGAACAACAAAGGAAATACCCATAAATAACCTTGCAAAAAATGAAGCCCAGGCAGAGCCCATGTATCCCAACTCAGGAAAGCCCCATTTGCCATAGATCAACAGGTAATTCAAAAGTATATTAAGAAGATTTCCTGCAACACTTATTATCAAAGCCATGCGCGTGTTACTAACCCCTTCGCAGTATTGTTTACAGACAAAGAACAATGAGCCTGGCAGGATTGAAAATATTAATACATTAAAAAATGGTACTGCGAGTGTTATTACATCGACAGGTTGCTGCATGTAATTTAAAAGCCCCGAAGCAAAAAAAAGTGCCAGAAAACATACCAGTGCGACGATAAAATTAAGTGCCAGGGAATTTTTAAACAAGGCTGCTTTTTTAAGAAGGTCGCCTCTTTCATGCGCAGCTGCAACCAAAGGTGTTGTCGCGTAACTCATCCCGATCGCAAAAACAAGCAAGATCACATATAAATTATTCGATACAAAACCGGCAGCCTGCTCCGTTGGTCCAATTCTTCCCAGGAAAATATTATCTACAATACCGGTAACAATATGCCCTACCTGTGTTATCACAAGCGGCCAGGCCAGGTGTAAGGTGTCCTTGGTATGGGTATTTTTAAAAAAGGGCGCGACCATAAAAGTCTGCAAAGATAGAGGAATTTTATTTGTAAAAAGGTGCGAGCCCTTCTCTGGAGGAAAAAATTAAAAATCTAGTTATACCAAATTCAGGTCACTTTTTAGACTCGGCTTTTTTTACCGTTGGCGCCAGTGCTTTTGTCAGCCAGATCCGCAGGTCGTTTAATTCTGTGCCGGAGACTGAGTGTGGCATTTCGTAGGATCTATAAGTGAGATCCAAAACATTTTTTTCTTTAAGAAAGGTGTTTGCCTTTTCTGCCTCTTCTATTTTAATTACGTTATCGGAATTACCATGGCCGATAAAGAATTTTATTTTAGCAATTTGTATCGGATCTGTTTTCTGAAGTTTGCTTTCTTCCATCATACGTCCACTAAGTGCAAGTACCCCGGCAATTTTAGCCGGCGAAGTCAATGCCAGGTCGTACGCCATAATAGCACCCTGGCTAAATCCAAGGAGAAAAACCTGTGTGCTATCCAGATTATATGCTTTGCAGGCATTGCTTATGAATGATAAGATCATTGTCCTGCTTAGTTTCGCCTGCCGGTAATCGTATTTAAATTGCTGATCTGGTAGAAAATCCAGTTCGTACCAGCAGAATCCTCCTTCCTTTGAAACATTCGGCGCCCTTATAGAGAAGGTAATAAAACGCGGATCCATCGTTTTGGCAATATCAAACAAGTCTGCTTCGTTGCTGCCATAACCATGTAACAGAATTAAAACGGGTGTTTTGGCTGTTTTTTTTGAAGGCAGATTAACCGAATAGTTTAAAGAAGTTTTTACGGCCTGTGTAAATACGTCTTTGCACAGAACACCGAAAATAAGCACTAACAAGAACCTTTTCATCCTATCTCCCCCTGCGTTTTTTATGGTCTACAAATTTTGTTTTTTTATCCTCCGCAAAATTCGGCTTTTTATCCTGCATGTCAGCAAAAGCATAATTTAATTGTTTTTTCACAAGGTCGGCTTCTACTACAATAATTTTTACAGTATCGCCAAGCCCATAGATCTTGTTTGTATTTTTTCCGATGTAGCGGTAATTGTCTTCATCAAATATAAAATGATCGCCCTTCAGATCGCGGCTCCTGATCATTCCCTCACATTTGTTTTCGATCACTTCCACATAAATTCCCCATTCAGTTACACCACTTATCACGCCATCAAAAGTCTCCCCTATCCTGTCCTTCATAAATTCTACCTGTTTGTATTTGACCGATGCTCTCTCCGCTTCAGCTGCGGTGCGTTCCATATCGCTACTGTGCTTACTTAAGAATTCGAGTTCATCTTTGTTAGAATAAATTTTATTATTCAATCGCGCTTCAAGTAAACGGTGCACCAATACATCAGGGTAACGACGAATGGGAGAAGTAAAGTGTGTGTAAAAATCAAAACCTAAACCGTAGTGACCCACGTTTTTTGTTGTGTAAATCGCTTTTGGCATACTTCTTACCGCAAGAAGTTCCATCATGCTCTGTTCCTTTTTATTTTTTACATCCTGCAATAATTTGTTTATAGACTGAGCAACCTTTTGTTTGTTACCCAGGTTCATCTGGTACCCAAAACGCGCTGCAAAACCGCTTAATTCCTGCATTTTTTCATCGCTGGGTACATCGTGAACACGATACACAGCCACATACTTAGGATCTTCCTTGTCTTTATTTTTTACAGAACCCTTGCCCTCCGTTTCATTTTTACCTCCAATAAATTCGGCAACCTTTTTATTTGCGAGAAGCATAAAATCTTCAATCAGTTTATGTGCATCTTTTTGAGTCTTAAAAAATACACCGATTGGATTCCCTTCTTCATCCAGGTGAAATTTAACTTCTGCTTTATCAAAAAAGATAGAGCCTTTGCGCTGGCGTTCATCTCTCAATTTTTTTGCAAGCCTGTCAAGCACCAGGATCTCATCTTTATATTCTCCTTCACCGGTTTCAATAATCGTTTGAACTTCTTCATACGAAAAACGGCGATCGCTGTATATAACAGTTTTACCAAACCATTGATCCTGGATCTGCGCATCGTCATCTAACTGGAAGACCGCACTAAAACAATATTTTTCCTCATTGGGGCGAAGAGAACATACAAAGTTACTCAATACTTCCGGCAGCATAGGAATAACCCTGTCCACAAGGTACACACTGGTAGCGCGATTTACTGCCTCTTTGTCCAGAATGGTTCCTACTTTTAAATAATGAGTTACATCGGCAATGTGTACACCAATTTCCCAGAAACCGTTTTCCAGGCGACGAATAGATAAGGCATCATCAAAATCCTTTGCATCGGCAGGATCTATAGTAAATGTAGTAATCCCCCTGAAGTCACGACGCTTCGCAATTTCAGCAGCAGTTATTTCCGTTGGTAGTTTTTTAGCTTCGTATTCCACTGCATCCGGAAAGTGTTCAGGCAGGCCGTACTCAGCCATGATGGCATTCATTTCTGTTTTATGTTGTCCCGGGAAGCCTAGAACCTCTATCACTATTCCGGTTGGATTTTGCTCACCGCTCTTCCACTCTTTTAATTTTATGAGCACTTTTTGTCCATCTTCAGCACCTTTAATATCATTCGTCCTGATAAAAAAATCGACATGGATCTTATGACTGTCGGGAACAACAAACGCAAATTTAGGATTGATTTTTATGGTGCCAACGAATTGTGTTTTTGCGCGTGTGATCACTTCCATTACTTCTCCTTCTCTTCTGCGACCGCTGCCACGTTTTGGGAACAAATAAACTTTTACCAGGTCGCCCTGGAACGCATCTTTTGATTTTTTAGCGGGAATAAAAATATCCGCCTCGTCCTCATTGTATACAACAAAGGCAGTACCCTGACTGGTAAAATCAATTGTGCCGGTAACGTATTGTTTTGTTTCCTTTACCTGGTATTTTCCCTTTTCCTTTTCCAAAACAAACCCTTGCTGTTTTAATAGTTCAAGGGCCTCAATTAACTGAAGTCGTTCCTGGTCGTTGTTTATTTCCATTGCAGCACCAAGCTGCTTATAATTAAATGTTTTTGAATCGTTATGCTTTAAAAAGTCGAGTACTTCTTCGAATAAATAACGTTGTGGTTTTTTGTTTTTTGACATATATATTTTTAAAGCCGTTTTTTCAATAAAGCGATTAAACGGCACTTAAAGGTAATAAGCTTTTATTACTTATGAAAATCGGATTAGATTTAATTAACGATAGGTTCTTAACTCACCAGGTTATTTTGTTACCGCCCATAATCAGCAGTATTTTAAGCTTGAGGATTTTATTTTTAAAGACACTTTTCTTATCAATAGCAAGTGAGAAGCCATATTTATTGTAACCATTGTTTGGGCTATTGAAGTACCCGTCGTGGTTTTTTAACAGAACTTTTTATTTTGAGCGGAGCGTTTTCTGAAGTATTTCAAAATATAATTTTAAAGCGTACGAACTGTGTCCATTGCCATAAGAAGCTCCCAGGCCAATACCTGAATCTATTCTTCTGAATTCTTTTTTGATCAACTCAATTAAATAGGGTTTAATATCTTTGTTATCCAGTTTTGCTTTTTGCGTTTTAATTAAATAAATACGCGACGAATTCGGGAATTCCAGGATGGCTGCGTCGAGCTCTGACTCATTGAGTTTCCTGGCTATAAGACTTTTCATCAGGTAGGTCCAGGCAAAGCGCTCTTCCTTATATTCCTTCCAGCCTTTTTTATTCACTTCAAAAACAGCAGGATCGGCTTGCGACATGCAACGTGTGTACATCCCTAAAAAATCCGGATCTTTTAATTCACCAGATTTTTTTAACAGCTCGGTACCCCTCTCATTAAAGAATTGTTCTTTTGCAACCAATGAATGTGTAAGGCATACCTCCAGGAAATCCGCAGCAATCTTTCCATTCACGGGGAGTGGGTTTCCATTTAGCATAAGACTATGTGAAAGCAAGGCATTTTTAATTAAGGCGCTTCCGTCCGGCTTTTCTTCCTTTATCGCAGGTACGTGAACACTGTCGTCTGGCGCCAGGCTACTGTTTATAATATTGATGATCTCCTTTTCAACCTCTTTCAGACTTTCATTATAATCATTCAGTGTAACATCCTTATGAAGAGCTGTGCCGCTTTCGGTCGTGATCTCAGATAAGCCTACCATAAAGTGAGTAAGCTCCGGATTTTTTATTTTAATGTACGTCTCAAGAATAGCATACTGTTCGTTTTTTTTATCTACTTTTTCGTTCAGCAGGTTTATATCTGCATTTAAATATTCGTTATCAATAGTGCCTTTATGCCACCAGTCATACTCCCAATTAAGATCGAGGTAAAATAACTCGTAGAAAAGAGCAGTATTTCCTTTTTTAATTTCTTTGCGGTAATAATCTCTTCTGGAATACTGACCAGAATTTTCATAAACTTCCTGCAGGACTCCTTCAATTTCAACACGGTGCTTTGAATGATCAGCAAGCTGCCAGTTTTGAATAGATTCCTCAATTCTTCCCAGGTTCATATAACAATCGGCAAGCAGTACTTTTACTCTAAAATTTTCGGGAAAAACTTTTGCCCACTTTTCATACAAAACGGTGGCCTCCACATATCTCTGCTTTCTTTGCAGTTCCATCGCATACTCCTTCATAAAAAATGTCTCATTCGGCTTTCCTTTATAAGCTTCTTCATGAAGTTTAAAGGAGGTTGTGGTGTCCATTGTATAAAGCGTATTCGCGACTACGTTTTTCTCGTATTCATTCTTTGCCATTTTTTTAAAATTGTTTACGCAGCTATCGAGATTTCCTGCTACGGAACAGGAAAAAAAAACATGCCCCGGACCTTTCATAGATCGGCTGGCGGCAATTGCTTTCTCGTGGTTGGTATTTAATTTCTGAGTATTGCAGCTAACTACCAAAAAGACCGGCAAAAAATATTTCAAGCAAATGCCCGGCATTACTTAGCAAGAATTAAAAAAATGAAAGTGAGAGGTCTACGCGCCAAAAATAGTACTTTTTATCCAGTTACACTTAATTATTCAAGGACTGAATAGCAGCTATTTTCCTGATTTTTTACCGACTCCCATTCGTTGCTGAAGACGTTACATTGCTTTTGCCAGAATTTTAATCCACTTAAAATTTAGCCGGGATATTTATAATAGGCAATAACGTTGCCATAATGCCCGCCTTCAAGATCTTTCAAACTGTGTAAAATCCGCCTGCTCTGGTACCTTTGAGAGTACCCGCCACCAATTTTGCTTTCCCATAACCTTTCATTTGTTTTCAGAAACGAGCTTTTTATTGCAACATGGCTCTGACTAAAAACAACTACTTTAGACTTTTCATCTCTTATTGCGTCTGCTGAATTTCCAATCACTTTT
>JAYSYG010000043.1:0-2479 GCA_043716685.1 Sphingobacteriaceae bacterium
TGTACAAATGCATTTACATGGCTACCAATAGCAATGTTCTTGTGATTGGACTGGATATCAAAACTTTTGGTTATGTAAGTCGCACCAAAACAAAGACGAAGGATGAGCCGCGATTTTTTTTCCTTTACGTTTAACGGTAACTCTACATAAGGCGCAGCAGTTAAGGCATAACCGAGTTGCGAAGGGTTTTTAAAATCAAGGCATTGCAGGCTTATCCCAATATCGGGCTTGTTGTTTTCGATCTGCCACAATTTATTACCCAATGCAGGCTTGGAAATATTTAATTCATAGTTGGTGGGATATCCTTTTACCAGGTGCCCGATACTAATACGGTGTACAAGTATAAAGCCCTGGTTAATTACAGGTTTTATCTGCCAGTCGGGATTGTCCGTAATACCGTTTTGCGCCAATGCAAAAGTAGCCCAAAAGCATGAAAACAGGATTTTATTGAGGTATTTTTTAAACAAGATGCTAAAATAATTAAAAATACCAAACCTTTACATCTGCCACATATAATAACTGTATTAATTCATTAAATTTGCCCATATGGACGAACGAGCAGGCTCTTTTTTACGGCTGTTGAAAATCATGGATGAGTTGCGTGAACAATGTCCCTGGGATAAAAAACAGACCATTGACAGCATCCGGCATTTAACAATAGAGGAAACCTTTGAATTAAGCGATGCCATTTTAAAAAAAGATCTCACAGAGATTAAAAAAGAGCTTGGCGACATTCTTCTTCACATTGTCTTTTATTCCCGCATTGCAAGTGAAACAGGGGCCTTCAACATAAAAGATGTAATGGACAGTCTGTGCGAAAAACTTATTTTCCGTCATCCACACATTTACGGAGACGTTAAAGCTGAAACGCCTGAACAGGTAAGTCAGAGTTGGGAACAGCTCAAACAAAAAGAAAAAGGAGGCAATAAATCTGTATTAGCCGGCGTTCCAAACAGTATGCCTGCACTGCTTAAAGCCTACCGGATTCAGGAGAAAGCAAGGGCTGTAGGATTTGACTGGGAAAACCCTGAACAGGTGTATGGAAAGGTAAAAGAAGAGCTGGATGAATTTGAAGTGGAAATAAAAAATAAAAACAAAGAAAACGCTGAAAAAGAATTTGGAGATATTTTATTCTCCCTCATTAATTATGCGCGTTTTTTAGAGATTAATCCTGAAGATGCTCTTGAACAAACCAATAAAAAATTTATAAAACGATTTGCCTATATGGAAACAAAAGTAAAGGAACAGGGCAAACAGATAGCTGATTGCAAGCTGGCAGAACTGGACGGGTATTGGAACGAAGCAAAAAATTTGAAATAAAGGGTTGAAGGGATTTCTTAAAAATAATTTTTATATATTATTAATATACCTGGTTGCCATTGGCACCGCGATTGGTTTTTTGCTTAATTACGGAAAATCAGATATTCATTTTTACCTAAACCAATACGTTGGAAATAAATTCTTAAATGCTTTCTTTTATTACATTACCTATCTTGGTGATGGCACAGTTGCAGTCCTTATACTGCTTCTCATTCTTTTTTTTAACATCCGGCTGGGCTTGTATGCAACCGCTTCCTTTCTAACAGCCACCTTTGCTTCTATTATATTAAAACACCAGTTTTACGATGATGTGAACCGGCCTAGTTTTGTATTTAAGCATTTTGACGGGCGCCCGCTTAACCTTGTTGATGGTGTAGAAGTGTATATTCACAATAGCTTCCCCAGTGGTCATGCTACCCAGGCTTTTAGTATTTTAATGTGTCTGGTATTTGTTGTTAAAAAACCGATATACAAATTCCTGTTTTTTACACTGGCCGTCCTAACAGCGATCAGTCGGGTATATTTATCTCAGCACTGGCTCGTGGATATTACTGCGGGAAGTATAATAGGAATGCTTTTCAGTACCCTGTATTACTTTATCTTTATACAGAACTCCAAACTGGAAAAATTAAACCGTCCTCTGCTTTCATTTAAAACACATTGACACTCTCCATACACAATAATAAACTGATTACTTTTTTAATTGCCCTTATTGCGGCAATTATTTTTATTCCTTTTATTGGCAATTGTCCTTTGTTTGACTGGGACGAGGTAAACTTTGCAGAGTGTGCACGCGAAATGATAGTATCGGGAGATTATTCGCATGTGCAGCTTAACTTCCGTCCGTTCTGGGAAAAACCCCCTTTCTTTATCTGGATGCAGGCTCTGAGCATGAATTTTTTTGGGGTGAACGAATTTGCAGCACGCTTTCCCAACGCTGTTTGCAGTATTGTTTCGTTGATTTCCATTTATCTGATCGGTAAAAAATTCCATTCACAAAAATTCGGAATCACCTGGGCTTCCCTTTACGGTGCTTCCCTTTTGCCGCATATGTATTTTAAATCCGGAATCATCGATCCCTGGTTTAACCTTTTTATATTTTTATCTGTTTACCATTGTCTCCGGTTCCTGAACAATCCAAATGGTAAAAAAGAAATTG
>JAYSYG010000421.1:0-13755 GCA_043716685.1 Sphingobacteriaceae bacterium
ATATTGAATTTGATCAGGCTATCGATCCCGATGCCTTAATGCAAACAGAAGCTGAATACAAAGATGCAACGGGCGATGACCTTGCCGGTATGCTTGATATTTCTATGATCTAAAATGGACAATACCGGTATCTATCACAATGGAATTTCCGCAAAGCAAATTGATTGCACGCTAACGCTTGAAGACGGATGCGTACACATCTATTTACAGGATGAAACTAAAGATCTTTTGATCTGGGACCTGAAAGCCCTTGATTCCTGTCACTTAAACGGGTCACACCTGATCATTAAATACGGTTCGTATCCGCACCAAACCCTTGAATGCAAAGGCGAAATCGCCAGTGAAATTTACCGGGAATGGTCCGGAAACAACATGATCAGAAAAGCGGAAGGTTTTACTTTTAAAAGCAAACGTTCTTCAATGATCTTCTTTGTTGTTTTGTTTTTGGGCCTTGGCATTTTTACCTTGTTTTATGTTTTACCCTGGGTAGGCGAAAAAGCCGCCAACCTTGTGCCTATTGAAGCAGAGATCCGGCTTGGCGAAAGTCTTGGCGAAATTTACACACAGGAAAGTGATATGAATGATTCCGCCAATTATTACATGGCTGAATTTGTGAAACAGCTCGACCTGGATGATACTTATAAAATTGAGGTGAGAGTGATTGAATCGGAAGACATCAATGCCTTTGCTTTACCGGGCGGGAAGATCTTTGTTTATACCGGCATTATTGATAAAATGGAATCTTACGAACAACTGGTGGCTTTGCTGGGACATGAAGTGAGCCATGTGGTGAATCGCCACTCTTTAAAAAGTATTTGCAGGAGCGCTGCTACAAGTATTGTGATTGCGAGTTTATTTGGAGATGTAACAGGTATCAGTTCCGGAATTCTTTCGCAGGCAGACAGGTTCAAACAACTGGATTATTCAAGAGACCTTGAGACCGAAGCAGATGATAATGGCTTGCAAGTGATGGTGCAGAATAAGATTGATCCGAAGGGCATGATTGATCTTCTTAAATTATTGAAAGTAGAAGGTACTGAAATGCCGCAGTATATGAAGTATTTAAGTACTCACCCGGATACGGATTCAAGGATCTTGAATATTTCAACTAACCCACAGGCAAAAACGGATTTTCCAGAAAACAATAAGCTGGAAGAGATTTTCAAAAAGCTCAAAAGGTGTATCTAAAATTAAAATTGACCAAATTCCCTGGTTTTAAGAATCCCCTAAAATTAATTATCTTCGCATCCTAATAAAATTAAGGTAAAAGATGATCTCAGTTAATAGTGTGACGGTGAGTTTTGGCGGGTACGACTTATTCGATAATATTTCTTTTTTAATAAATCCAAAAGACAGGATTGGATTGGCCGGTAAGAACGGTGCAGGAAAAACTACCCTGCTTAAAATTTTGTCCGGGAACCAGAATCCAACAAAGGGTGAGATCTCAATGCCTAAATCCTGTAAGATCGGGTATTTGCCGCAGGACATGATCCACCAGCACGGGCGCACTGTGTTTGAAGAAACAGAATCAGCTTTCCAGGAAATTCAACAACTTGAGTTCAGAATAATTGAGATAAACCACCAGCTTGAGACACGCACCGATTACGAAAGCAAAGAATATTCCCAGTTAATTGAAGAACAAACAGACGTGTATACGCGGCTGGATATGTTGGGTGCAGGGAACGTGCACGAAGAAATTGAAAAGATCTTAAAAGGTCTTGGTTTTGCGCGGAAAGATTTTAACCGCCAGACGGCTGAGTTTAGCGGTGGCTGGAGGATGCGGATCGAACTTGCAAAATTACTTTTACAAAAACCCGATATTCTTTTACTGGATGAGCCTACCAATCACCTGGATATTGAAGCAATTATGTGGCTGGAAGATTTTATGGAAACGTATTCGGGCTCAGTAATGTTGATCAGTCACGATAAAACATTTTTAGATACAGTAACGAATCGTACAATCGAGATTTCAAATCAAAAAATTTACGATTATAAAACAAATTATTCACGCTACCTGGTTTTGCGAAAGGAACGCCGTGAACAACAGGAGAACGCAGCAAAAAACCAGCAAAAAATTATTGACCAGACAGAAGTCCTGATAGATAAATACCGCGCAAAGGCCAGTAAAGCATCATTTGCGCAGTCCCTGATAAAAAAGTTAGACAGGATGGAGCGCGTGGAAGTGGACGATGACGATACACAAAGTATGAATTTTCGTTTTCCGGCACCGGCGCACAGTGGTAAAATTGTTTTAACGGTTGAGAACGCGGCTAAAAATTACGGACCGAAACATATTTTTTCCGGAGCAGATTTTATTATCACCAAAGGCGAAAAGATAGGATTGGTAGGGCGTAACGGAGAAGGAAAAAGTACCATGATGAAAATGATTGCCAAAAAAGTTGATTTTGACGGCAAGATCGTTTTGGGTCATAGTGTATTGATGGGCTATTTCGAACAGGACCAGGAAGAAAAACTGGATCCTAAAAAAACAGTATTTGAGACCATTGATGAGGCTGCAGTGGGTGAAGTGCGACGCCAGGTACGAGGTTTACTTGGATCGTTTTTATTTCGCGGAGATGATATTGATAAAAAAGTGCAGGTACTGAGCGGGGGAGAGCGTGGCCGTTTGGCTTTGTGTAAATTATTGCTGGAGCCATACAATTTGTTACTAATGGATGAGCCGACGAATCACTTAGACATTCGCTCGAAAGATATTTTGAAACGCGCCCTGATCGATTATGAAGGAACGGTGATAATGGTAAGTCACGACAGGGATTTTATGAAGGGTATCTGCAACCGTTTATTTGAGTTTCGTGATGGTAAAGTGAAAGAATACTTATGCGATATTGAAGAGTTTATGCAAATACGCAAGGTAGAGCGATTAAATGAACTTGATCTTGACAAAACAGGGAGAGTGCAGGAATTAGTGAGCAGCCCTGAGAAGGCAGTAGCCAGCCAGCAGAAGAGTGTCACTTCGAGCGGAGTCGTGAAGAACGAAGCCGAGCAAAAACAAATTCGTAATGCCATTAAAAAAACAGAAGAGAACATTACCGACTTGGAATTAAAGATAAAGGAAGGCGATGACAAGCTGGCCAATTCAGAGGAGTACGCTAAACTGATGAACGATAAAACATTTTTCGCAAATTACGAAAAACTGAAAAAAGACCTCGAAACCGAAATGGAAAAGTGGGAAGAACTAAGCGGTAAACTGATTTAAGAAATAGTGTCATGTTAACTGCACCCATGCATAAAACGCTGACAAGATTTTAAGACAAGTTAGGGTTAACATAACCGTACGTAATCTGGAGAAGGAAATGTACCAATTGCAAACTCACAATCACAACCTTGTAAATTTTCCAAATGAATATAAAAAAACACATACCAAACACAATTACTTGCGGCAATCTTTTATGCGGGTGCCTGGCAATTGTGCAGGTGTTTCAGGGGAATCTGGTCTTTGCTGCTTATTTTGTGGGGATAGCACTTGTACTTGATTTTTTTGATGGATTTACGGCAAGGATGCTGAAAGTTGCCTCTCCTATTGGAAAAGATCTTGATAGCCTGGCGGATATGGTGACTTTTGGGGTTGTGCCTGGTGTGGTGATGTTTAAAATGATTGGCGAAGCCCATTTGCTCGGTATGCAATTGAGTATTAATGCTCCTGATACATCTGCCCTTGCAACAGACAGTTCGATCTACCTGCCGCAATACCTGGCATTTATCATCACTATTTTTTCGTGTATTCGTTTGGCAAAATTTAATAACGACACCCGGCAGTCGGATTCCTTTATCGGATTACCAACCCCTGCAAATACCATGGTGATCTGCTCTTTCCCCTTGATTGCTGCTTCAGAGCTTGAAAAGAGAGGATTAAGCCTTTTGCAACACAGAGAACTCCTTCCGATGCTCCCATATTTTTTGATCGGAATATCTTTATTATTAAGTCTGCTTTTGGTGGCAGAAATCCCCCTCTTCGCCCTCAAATTCAAAAATTTCAGCTGGACAGATAATAAGCTGGTGTACTGTTTTTTAGCAGTTTCGGTGATCCTTTTCGTAACTCTTAAATTTGTGGCAATTCCACTGGTGATCCTCCTTTATATTTTAGTAAGTATTGTGAATAACATATTTTTAAAGAAGAAAGTTTAATTCTATTTTTGTTGCTCAAAATTTAAAAAAATGGCAAAGTTTATTGCAGATATTGATGTAATGCCGATGAAAGCATTATTAGACCCACAAGGAAAAGCTGTTACCGGCTCTATGAAAAGTTTAAATCTTTCGGAGATCGAAAACGTGCGTATTGGAAAACACATTACTTTGGAAATTAATGCGGATACTGAAACGACTGCTAAAGCGAAAGTAGATGAAGCTTGCAAAAAACTTTTATGCAACCAGATCATGGAGTTTTATGAATTTAAATTAACCGCAGTTAAATAGTTTGTAAATTCTATTCATTCCTCTATATTTGAAAACTACACAAATCAATAATTCAACAATTAATAATTCAACAAATCACTAACTCCTAAAATGGGATATTTATTCACCTCAGAATCGGTGTCAGAAGGACATCCGGACAAAGTAGCCGATCAAATCTCGGATGCCTTAATTGATAATTTTTTAGCATTCGACCCTAACAGTAAAGTGGCTTGCGAAACGCTTGTAACAACCGGGCAGGTGATTCTTGCCGGAGAGGTAAAGTCTAAAGCCTATTTAGATGTGCAGGAAATAGCGCGCGAAGTGATCCGCAAGATCGGGTATACAAAATCGGAATACATGTTTGAGGCAAATTCATGCGGGATCCTTTCTGCTATCCACGAACAATCTTCAGATATCAATCAGGGTGTTGACAAAAAGAAAAAAGAAGAACAAGGTGCAGGTGACCAGGGAATGATGTTTGGCTATGCAACCAATGAAACAGATAATTACATGCCTTTGGCGCTGGATTTGGCTCATGGTATTTTATTGGAATTAGCAGCGCTTCGCAGGGAAAATAAAGAAATAAAATATTTACGCCCCGATGCAAAATCGCAGGTCACTTTAGAATACAGTGATGACAACCAACCTGTTCGTATAGATGCGATTGTAGTTTCTACGCAACACGATGATTTTGCCGCAGAGCCAAAAATGCTTGCGAAAATTAAAAAAGACATTGTGGATATTTTGATCCCACGCGTTAAAAAGAAATACCCTAAATACGCGCACTTATTTAACAGCAAGATCAATTACCACATTAATCCAACCGGTAAATTTGTAATCGGAGGTCCACATGGGGATACCGGCTTAACAGGCCGTAAGATCATTGTAGATACCTATGGTGGAAAAGGTGCTCACGGCGGAGGCGCTTTCTCAGGAAAAGATCCGAGTAAGGTAGACCGTTCTGCGGCTTACGCTACACGTCACATTGCTAAGAATTTAGTGGCTGCAGGTGTGTGTTCGGAAGTATTGGTTCAGGTTTCTTATGCGATCGGTGTTGCTCAGCCAATGGGCATTTTTATTGATACGTATGGAACTGCAAAAGTAAAAATGACGGATGGTGAAATTGCAAAGATCGTGGAAAAAGTGTTCGACATGCGTCCATACTTTATCGAACAACGATTTAAATTACGCACACCAATCTATAGCGAAACTGCCGCTTATGGACACATGGGACGGAAGAATGAAATTGTAACCAAAACGTTTAAATCTCCCGATGGAAAAACAAAAACAATGAAAGTTGAATTGTTTACCTGGGAAAAACTTGATTATGTAGCAAAAGTAAAAGCTGCATTTAAGATCAAATAAATTTTAATAATAATTTTTTTAGAAGCCGATAGTTAAAAATTATCAGCTTTTTTTTATTGAAAAAAAGAAACAATTTTTAAAATTTTAAGTTGATTTGATAATTGCAGCATTACTTTGAAAATTATCTACATATATCTTATATCCCGATATTGCTGGTTTTCAACGGTATTGCAACAAAATACCAACTAATCGAATAATTTTTTGGTTATATAATTGTTAAATAATTATTTTCAATACTTTAATTTCATAGTTTAGTGAAATGTAAAACTGATAAAAGTCAATATTTTTATTGGCACAATAAATTTAAACAAAATCACACACAACTAAACCTTTTTAAATGAAAAACTCACTTAAAATTCTAGGAATTTTTATTGCCTTACTTGGAAATCAGGTCCAGGCGCAAATGTCAGGTACTTACAATGTGCCTTCAACGTTTACTTCTATTGCCGCAGCAATTTCCAGCCTGAATATCTCAGGCGTTAGCGGGCCTGTTGCGATACAAATTAACGCCGGGTACACTGAAACTGCTCCAGCAGGTGGTTATTCACTTGGTGTGATAGCAGGAACGTCTTCTGTAAATACAATTACTTTTCAAAAAACAGGACTAGGAGCGAATCCCCTGATCTCTGCTTATGTAGGAACGGCCACACCTTCGTCGGCCACCCAGGATGGTGTTTGGTGGTTGGTAGGTTCCGACTATGTAACAATTGATGGAATTGATATTACCGACCCGAACACAACAAATCCGGCCACTATGGAATTTGGGTATGGTTTTTACAAGGCTAGTGTAATAGATGGATGCCAGAATAATACTATTAAAAACTGTGTTATAACACTCAACAGGGTTAATAACGCAGCAGGTGCCGGTCCGGCGGTTGACGGTTCACGTGGTATTGACGTTATGAATGCAACAGCTGCTTCCAACACAGTAGCCTTAACAATAACGGCGTCAACAGGGGCTAACTCAAATAATAAATTTTATTCTAATACAATTCAGAATTGTAACATTGGTATAGCACATATTGGATTTGCGGCATCCACACCATTCACACTAGCCGATACCGGCAATGATATTGGTGGAAGTTCTTCTGCGACAGGAAATACAATTATTAATTTCGGTGGTGGCGGTACAACAAGTGCAGCGGCTGGGGTAAGAACACTTGCTCAATACAATATTAATATAAGTTATAATACGCTAAATAATAATAATGGTGGTGGCGTGCTGAGTGCCCAGGTATTAAGAGGTATTTATCTGAATACAGCTACGAGCGCAAATGCTACTGTTAACAGTAATACACTAAGTATTAAAGGTGGAGGTACTACACAGCAATTATCTGTTATTGAAAATGCCTCAGGGTCAACTGCGGCTAGTAACACCATAAGCATAAGCAATAACCTTATTACTAATTGTAGTTACGCAACGGCAACTTCTCCAAGTTTTTATAATATTTATAATACAAGCTCTCCTGCTGTTTTATCTATAAACAACAATACATTATTGAGCAATACAAGCTCACAAACAAGTGGGAGTTATTATTGTATTTACAATACGGGAGCTGTAACAGGTTCAATAAGTATTAATAGTAACATTATCAATTTAGGTACATTTAGTGGAGTCGGCACTTCATTGGCGGTTTATGGAATTTACAATACCGGCGGTAGTGCTACCTGCATATTGAACGCGAACAGCAATACGTTTCAATCCATGAGCATACCTGGTGGAGGAAGCGGAACAACCTATTTGATTTATAACTCCGCCACACAAAGCGTTGTTACTTATAATGGAAATAATTTTAATAATTTATCAGTAAATAGTAGTGGAGGTTTTTATTTCATGTATTGTAGTACATCTACACCGAATACAAACGTAACTAACAACTTTATAACTACCGCTTTTAATAAAACTCTTGCCGGAGGCACAGTTTATGGGTATTATAACTTTAGTGGTGGTACAGGAACTGCTTTGTTCAGTGGGAATAACTTCTCGAACATTACGCTAACAGGTGCAACTACTTTTAATGGACTTTACCATTATACTGGTTCGTCTAATTTGTATAATTTTAATGGAAATATATTTTCAAATATTACTACAGGAGGAAGTGCAATTACAGTAATGTATGTTAACTCCGGAAATACTGGAAGTTCAGTTTTCAATAATTCCATTTCTAACATTATAGGGGGAAATATAATTTATGGAATATATACTACAGTGGGGGCAACTTCCATGAGCATGTATTCTAATACAATAACCGCTATGAGTACAACTGGTGCTGCTACTGCATATGGCATCTATCAATCAGGAGCGACCAACACAAGTCTGTATAAAAATAAAATATATGATATCCAGGCAAACAATGCTTCCGGGGTTGTTTATGGGATTTATATATCTGGTGGAACTATCTTTAATGTTTATAATAACTTAATTGGTGATCTCAGAACTCCAATTGCAAATGCGGCTATTCCATTGGCTGGAATTTACATTAATGGGAGTACCACTACTAACTTATATTATAATACAGTTAATTTAAATGCCACAAGTTCTGGCGCTCTTTTTGGAAGCGCTGCATTTTACGCAACTACCGGTACAAACGTAAACTTACGTAACAATATTTTTGTTAATAATTCGGTAGCAACCGGAGCTGGAATAACGGCTGCATACAGACGGACATCTACAACGCTTACATCTTATTCTGTAACCTCAAACAATAACTTGTATTACGCGGGATCTTCTGGTGCAAATAATGTGTTGTTTTACGATGGAACTAATTCGGTCCAAACGATCTCTGCATTTAAAACGTTAATGTCTACTCGTGACGGTTTATCTGTTACAGAAAACCCAGTATTTACTTCTACGGTTGGGTCAAACCCCAGTTTTCTATACATCAATACGTTAACACCAACTCAGATAGAATCAGGCGGATCACCTGTTTCAGGTATTACTGATGATTACCTGGGTACAACGAGAAATGTTACAACGCCTGATATTGGCGCATTGGAGGGATCGTATACTCCTGTACCTCCTTGTTCTGGCGTACCTGCAATCAGTTCTCTTGTGAGTACACAAGCAGCTGTATGTCCGAGTGTAAGTTTTAATCTATCTTCGTCAGGTACATACTCAAACACAGGAATAGCCTATCAATGGTTGTCTTCTACAACTGGCTCTACATCTGGATTTTCAGCTATTTCAAACGCAACAACAACTTCTTTAACTTACACGGATTTACCGTCAACTACCTGGTTTCAACTAGCTATTACCTGCACCAATTCTGGTTCAGGGTTTACTACAACCGCTCTTCCTGTTGTGCTGGGAACACCGACAGTAACTGCATTAGGAAGTACAACATTCATGTGCGCAGGTCAGTCGGTGAATTTATCTCTCTCGGGTGCAGGTCCCGGATTGCTTTATCAATGGGTGGCTTCTACCACAAGTTCTAATTCCGGCTTTTCAGCTATTACAAATGCTACACTTTCAACCAGAAGCAACACGGGTGCAATAGGCAGTAATTGGTTCGGTGCTGTAATGTCATGTTCGGCTAATATAACTTTTACAACGGTTACTAATGCTTTGAGTGTGATTGTTGGCGCTGTTCCAACAGCAACAGCAGCAGCCTCCGCGAGTCTTCTTTGTGCTTCTGCAAATTTGAGTTTAACCGGAACAACTGATGTTGGTTCTACATTCAGTTGGAGTGGGCCTAGCAGTTACACTTCAAACATACAAAATCCTGTTCTTACTAATTCTGGTAGCGGGCTTTATTCATTTATTGCATCGCTTAACACCTGTTCTTCAACAGTAGCGTCTGTTTCTGTTACAACAAACGGACGACTTTTCCTTAATGCCCCAAGTGTTACGCCAACACTTATATGTGTGGGAGGAACCACACAACTTAAAGCAATGGATTATGCAACGTCAAAAGTGAATTTATATGGTTTTACATCGTCAGCTTCCTCTGCTTTGATTACTATGACTTCGGGTTCGGTAGGAGTAATAGGATCAAGTAATGACGACACACCAATGGCGGCCCCTGCAAGTATAGGATTCACTTTTAATTACAATGGAGTCGATTATACACAGTTTACAGCTTCTCCTGACGGCTGGATCATGTTGGGTACACAAGTTGGGTCTAACGAATTTTCAAATTCAGTTATTGCCACAAACAATGTTCCAAAAATTTACCCTTATTGGGACGATCTTGCAACAGGTACAAATGGTTATGTGAGAACGCAGGTATTTGGCTCAGCACCAACAAGAACATTTGTTGTTGAATGGTATGTTACAATTCCAAGAAATACGGTAGGACCGGCAAACTCTACATTTCAGGCGCTCTTGCATGAAGCAACCGGCCAGGTGGAATTCAGATATGGTACACTGGGTTCGGCTTCTATGTCTGCATCTTCAGGCTTAACAGGCAATGCAGTAACCTATAATTCTTTAACGCTAACTGGTCCTACGAACAGCACTGCCACACCAAACGACGCCAATGCTAATCAACCGGCTTCGGGAACTTCTTATCTATTTACCCCGCCTAGCTTAACATATTCATGGTCATCTCCTGGAAGTGCAACTTTATCTTCCACTTCTGGTTCTGCAATTACAAGTACCGCAATAGCTACAACTATTTACAGTGTAGATCTTGGTTACTTAGGATGTACAACTACACGAACAATGACAGTTACTGTTAATACTCCACCGGTTATAAATATTGTTGCCAGTAACACGGCAGTTTGTCCCGGAGGCTCGGCAACTTTAACAGCGAGCGGTGCAACTACCTATTCATGGGATTCAGGCTCTACAAACACTGTGGTTATAGTTACCCCTACAACAAACGTAGTAACCTATACGGTTCAGGGAGTTGTTGGGCCATGCACGGCTTCTAACACTATTAGTATCACTATTCCCGGAACTCCAACTATAAACGTATCTGGTTCTTCTGGAATTTGTACAGGCCAAAACGCAAGTTTAACTGCCAATGGCGCAAATACGTATTCATGGAATACAGGTTCAACAAGTAATTCCATAGTTACAACACCAACAACAAATACGACCTATACTGTTACAGGAACAAACACTCTTGGTTGTTCTACAACAACAACTCAGTTGGTAACTGTGGCAGCCTCGTTGTCTATTAGTATTGTCGGACCATCGAGCATATGCGTTGGCCAGGCTGCTAACTTAAGCGGAAATGGTGGTGTTACTTACACCTGGAGTACTGGGGCGTTTACCAGCACTATTACTCCAACGCCTACCACAACAACAACCTACAGCATCATTGGCGCTTCCGGAACGTGTTCTAACACCGCTTCAAAAATAATTACTGTAAATTCTAATCCAACTGTAAGCGTTTTGGGTAACTCTGTAATATGTTCAGGACAATCTACTACATTAACTGTTTCAGGAGGTAATACGTATAGCTGGAGCACAGGAGCCGTTACATCAACAACAGCAGTTTCTCCTACAATTAATTCTACCTATACCGTTACCGGAACCTCAGTTGCGGGTTGTTCTTCATCTATAACCACAGCAGTTGTATCAAACTCCTTACCTGTTATTGCAGTTGCTCAATCCGCGGGTACAGTTTGTGTTGCTACTCCAGCAACCTTTACTGCTTCGGGTGCGGCTACCTATACGTGGGTGAACGGAGCAAATACCAGTACGTTTGCAGCTACACCTTCAGTTGCTTCTGTTTATACGGTTAATGCCACAACATCTTTAGGATGCTCTTCAACAAAAACGGTTGCACTTGCTACCTACTCATTGCCTATCGTATCTATAGCACCATCTTCAGCAACAGTATGTTCTTTATCGCAGGCTAATTTTACTGCCAGTGGCGCTTCTTCTTATACGTGGAATGGAACGATTAGCGGCGCCTCGGTGTCATTTACGCCAACCCTTGCTACAACCTATTCCGTAATTGGTATAAGTAGTCAGGGATGTATCTCATCAAACACGGTTGGTGTTACTACCAATACTTTACCTGTAGTGATCATTTCGCCACCTTCGGCAACAGTGTGTTCATTAGCTATAATTGAATTTACAGCTTCAGGTGCATCTACCTATACCTGGAATAATTCAACGACCGGCGCCACCTACTTATCAGCTCCGCCTAACACTATTACATACACTGTGGCTGGAACGAATTCGCTTGGCTGTAGTTCAAGCAATACGGTTGCGGTTACAACCCTTTCTTTGCCAGTTGTTGTTATTACACCTTCGCTTACTACGTTATGTGTTATGTCAACCGGTATTTTCACTGTAGCAGGAGCTAACACCTATACATGGAGTAATTCTACACTTGGTAACACAGTGGCTATTACACCTACAAATACGTCACAGTATTCAGTAATTGGAACGGATGTAAATGGATGTACATCTATGAATTCTCTTGTTATTCTCACTAATCCTCTACCAACATTGGCTATATCCCCAGGATCCGCAACTGTCTGTCCGAATGCACCGCAGAGTTTTACGGCCTCCGGTGCTAATACATATTCCTGGAGCACAGGTATTACAACGTCTAGCGTGGTAATTACACCTTCAATAAGTAATATTTACAGCGTGTCGGGTACAGATGCTAATGGATGTGTTGGCAGTCAGACACTCGCAATCACCACTAAAACAGCGCCTCTTATAGTAATAAGCCCTCCTTCAACTTCCGTATGTTTGAATAGTTCTGCAACCTTCTCTGCTAATGGCGCGCTTTCCTATACCTGGAGTACTGGTAGCACATCCATAGGAATTTTAGTTACTCCTTCGGTAACAACAGTCTATACAGTGAGTGGAAAAAATACGATAGGTTGTGTGTCTTCTACAACAGCGAATTTAACCGTTTGGCAACCACCAGTTATTCAACTTACAGCAAGTTCACTAACTGTTTGTGCAAGAGAAACTGTTACATTAACTGCTTCCGGCGCCTCTACGTATACGTGGTCTCCGTTTAACTTTGCGGGTACAACGCTTACTAATAATCCTACAAGTACCCTTATTTATTCTGCTTATGGGGTAGATGTTAACGGATGTTCCAACTCTAATTCAATAACTGTTGTTGTGGATAAATGCACAGGAATTAGTAAGATTAAAGGAATTGACTCACGTGTCACTATATATCCTAACCCTTCTACGGGATTGATTAACGCTGATTTTGGTTTTGAAGGTGCAAAAGAAATCAGGGTGTTAAACGCTGTAGGTGCAATGATCATGAAAATTTCAACAGACGATCTGCATACCAGCTTCGATCTTTCCGGTTATGCAAAAGGTGTTTATTTTGTACATGTAACAACAAATGGCGCTTCTGAAAACTATAAAATAGTTATTCAGTAATATTTTTCAGATCACATTAAAGAGGCTATCCATAACGGACAGCCTCTTTTTTTATGGTAAACTTTGGAAGGTCTGCCCACAACTTTTCAGTTAGACCTTCCAATTTGCCAAGGCAATTTTCCGGTCACGTATTCCAATTTGCTGTAGCTGCTAAAAAAAATTATCTTTATCCCATGCTGAAAGAGCCGTATTTGCATACTTTGCTGGACCTTGATATTCCCCGGAATTTTACCACTGTATGTATTTATACGCATCAAAAAACAGAACGTCTGAATTACGTGTGCGGGTTTATTTTTAATCATGTACTAAAACTTAACTATACACTTACTTCAGATAGTTCTGAATTCAGAGCATCAATGTGTGTGCGGATAAACTACAGCACAGAAGACATCACAGGCATTTTTCAGTTTATCCCCCAGACCTTATTATTTGAAAAGGAAATCAGTGAAGCAAAGCCGGAACCTGTTTCTGAAAACGGGATGATCTGTTTTTATAAAAATGACAAAAAGAAAGATTTTTCATTTGATATTTTTTCATCGGTTTTTTATTTTATTTCCCGCTATGAAGAGTGGCAGGTTTTTGAACCTGACGGGCATGGTCGCTTTGAAGCAAGTTCATCGCTTCTGTATAAAAACAAATTACATTTAAAGCCGGTTGTCGAT
>JAYSYG010000422.1:0-4550 GCA_043716685.1 Sphingobacteriaceae bacterium
GATCCGTAATTTGTTTAATTTAAATTGTAATTCTTTTTTTGATAAGCTGTGGAGGTCTCTTGAAAGGTAGTTGCCAGAAACTTGCTTTTCTGCCGAAAAAACCCATCCTTTAACGCAATAGTTTATATTTGCCGTGTAGCTTATCCTTGAAACGTGTTATTCAAATAACAATCCTGTTGCTCTTTAGCCTGACTGCATTGGCCCAGGATCCTTATGCTATAAGTATTTCAAGAAGTGAAGGACTGCCTTCCAACACGGTTTATTATATTTTCCAGGACAGTAAAGGGTTTATCTGGATCACAACCACCGAAGGATTAAGCCGCTATGATGGTTATGAGTTTAAAACATACACATCCAAAGGCCAATCTTCTAAAGCAGGATCCGAAATTCATGAAGATAAATACGGACGGATCTGGTACCAAAACTTTGATGGGTTTTTATTTTACATTAAACACGACAGTCTTCAAAAGCTGATCCAGAATGAGCCGATTGGTTACTTTCATTATGGAATAGTTGGTAACAGGCTTTTTGTTGTTCAAAAAAAAGGCGTTGATATCTACGATCTTAAAACGCTCTCTTTAATTAAAACCGTAATGATCGATCCCGTTGCTTTAGGAGCGACACATTATACCAACGCGTATTTCTATATGTTTTCGAAGCAGCTATACCGCATTGATAGTGTTGGTAAAATGCAGATGTCTGAAATGCCTGATCTTAAAGATGAAGAAAAGCCATCTCTTATGCAAAAAAAAGACGATGAGCTTTTTTTGGTTTCAAGCCCAAATAGATATAAACAATGTTATTATGTAAAAAACAAACTCGTAACAAAAAAATTCAGTTTGAATGAAGCAATGGGTGTTATACACAGTCTCGCCTTTGCGGATAGCACCTATTGGTTTTGTACACCCCGGGGAGTTTATGGTTACAGGAGCGATGGAAGAGTATTAAATAATGATTCTGCTTTTTTTAAGGATAAGAGTATTTCGTATGTATTGCATGACCGTGAAGGAAATTACTGGTTCAGCACACTGAATGAAGGCCTTTTGCTCGTTCCAAATCTTAAAGCACGGTTTTATAAAACAGAGTACAAGCCAGGTAAAATAAAAGTTAATAAGAATGCTTTGTATGTCGGTTCTAAAAATGATGCGCTCTATACATTTGACCTTAGCAAACGCTCTTCGAAACTGATTTATAACGGTGGGCCAAACCAGGAAATATATTACCTGGACTATGATTCAACCGATCATAAACTTTTTTTTACCTCCAATGGTTTTAGAATTGCTGAAGAAAGCGGTAAACTTCTGTTGAGATGGCCCCCTTCAGTTAAAGATTTCCAAAGAATAGATGATAAATATTATGCCTATGCAGCTACCGGTTTGGCCGGACTCATTTCGTTAAGGCCCCGTTTAAAAAGTAAATGGGACGTACTCCTGAAAAACAAGGAACACTTGGACACTTTAACTGATATCCAGTTAATAAATAGCATGAGAGCAAAATCCCTGGCATTTAACGAGGAAGAAAACTGCATTTATTACGCTACGAGTAATGGGTTATTCCGAGTAGATACATCTTCCACAAAACAAATAAAATATCAAAACACAAGTGTATACATTACCAAACTAGAGGCGTGTGCTGGAAGAATATTTGGACTTGACGAACAGGGTAACCTATACGAACTCCTAAAGGGAAAACTTTTTCATCTTTCATTGCAAGGAAAAGAGGAAGAAGACGGTGAAATCAAAACCATTAAATCGGCAGGGGGGTTTCTTTTTCTTAGCAGCTTCAAGGAATTGTATTACCTCAGGCCTTCGGAACAGAAAATCTTTCTTCATAAAATAGCAGTTAGTATTTCCCCACAAGAAATATCCGACATTGACGTATGGCAGGAAAAATTGGTCGTGGCTACAGACGCAGGTCTTTTGTTCCCTGAATTTAATATCCAGTCGAAGAATTCGGTGACACCTCTGTTTCTTATTAATTCATTTAAAGTAAATGGAAAATTATTAAATGATTACGGTTCTTTACCATTGAACTATAACGAGAATACTATCGATATCAATTACTCCATCCTTCGTTTCAGGAGGGAATCTGAATATCCCCTCTATTATAAAATAAACGATCAGTTCTGGGAGATGGCTGCACCCGAAAGCCGGAACCTTAAGCTGGCAGCGCTTTCTCCCGGTGATTATACCATCCTGTTTCGCCTGGGAGATTCTGCCGCTAAGCGGGATCTTACCGGCACACTGAAATTTGTGATCACTAAGCCCTGGTGGACACAACATTGGTTTATTCTGCTCTGTTTTATTTCTATATTAGGGGCTATTTATACCTATTACAAATGGCAAATTACACTGTTGCACAACCGGAATAAACTACTTTCTGAAAAAATGGAACTGGAGAAACACCTTAACCATTCAATACTTACTTCAATACGTTCACAAATGAATCCTCATTTTTTTTATAACGCGTTAAATACAATACAATCGTTTATTTTTTCTGATGATAAAAAAAATGCCGCCGCATACCTTTCAAAATTTTCCAAATTAACGCGAACTATTCTCGAACATTCTGAAAAGGAAAAAATAACACTAAACGAAGAAATCACAGCCCTTACACTTTATCTCGATATTGAAAAAGTGCGGTTTAATGATGATTTTGATTTTAGAATTACTGTAGATGAAACTATTGACAAAGACCTGGTTAAAATCCCTCCAATGCTGATGCAGCCTTATGTTGAAAATGCGATCAAACATGGACTGCTGCATAAAAAGGGAAAGAAAGAACTGCTCATAGATTTTCAACCGGACGAAGGTTTTTTGCAGGTGAGCATTGATGACAATGGAATAGGGAGAAAACGGTGTGAGGAACTTAATAAGATCAAACAGGGCGCACACCAGTCTTTCGCAAGCAATGCTAATCAAATGCGGCTTGAAATACTAAATAAAGATAACAAAACAAAAACCGCAGTCAGGTATGTGGATAAAACAGACGAAGAAAACCGCGCTGCGGGAACCACAGTAATAATACACTTACCAATGAATAAATAATGAAACGAGATGTATAAAGCTATCATAATTGATGATGAATTAAGAGCAAGAAAATTGCTTTCGGGCGTATTGGAGGAATATGCAAAAAATATCAGCATCGTTGCCGAATGTGGCGATCTACCTGAGGCAGTAAAGGCGATTCGTAAAAATAAACCTGATCTTATTTTCCTTGATATTGAAATGCCTGGACACAGTGGATTGGAACTACTTGATTTTTTAAACGAGGATGAGATCGATTTCGAGATTATATTTACCACAGCTTATGATCAGTATGCAATAAGGGCATTTAAGCTTTCTGCGATTGATTATTTATTAAAACCTATTGATACGGAAGAATTGCAGCAGGCAATGGTTCGTTTTGAAAAAAAGAAAAATGGATCGCTGCCCAATATTTCGGCACTACGGCAGAATCTAAAAAACACGGATGCCGGCAAAATTGCTGTGGCAGCAGGGAGTACTTTTCGTTTTCTTGAGCTGGCTACCATTTTATATTTAAAGGCAGATAACTCTTTTACTGAAATATATTTTAAAGACGGTTCGAAATTAATGGTAAGCCGCACATTGAAAAGTTTTGAAGAGTTGCTTGGCGAAGGGGCTGGATTTTTTCGCTGTCATAAATCGTATATGGTGAATACAACCTTTATAACAGAATACGTTAAAACCGACGGTGGCTACCTTCTTATGAATGGAAGAATAGTTGTCCCCATCTCTCCGGAAAAAATAGGCGAGTTATTAGATATATTAAAAACATTGAAACGTTAAGTTAATTTCAATTTACCTCGCTGATAATATAAAGTTACCTGCTGAATGAAATTTGCATGCGTTTATCCTTAAAATAGTGGGAAAGGGTAAGTGCACCTTTAGTAAATGGAATATTATAATAATTTATCTTCGGTGTCTCTTTGATCCTGAAACTCTTTTTATCCAGAGTCAATTTGAGTTCCCTGATTTGTTCCGCGTTTAGCATAGGCTCTATCAGGTTAAGCCGTTCAAGCCACGCCATTGTATCAGTTACGGGCAACTCTTTAAACACCGAAAAACTAAATACATAGCTATCGGCCTTAGGATCTATCCAGGCCTCAAAATGCTGGCCACTTCTTGTTCCTACTAAAAAACGCTTCTGTGAATCTATTGGCCTGACCTCAGCATAATAAATATTTAGCAGCATAGCCATCTCATCATATAATTGTTTTGCCTTAACTTCTTCCAGCGTGTTTTGTTCCTCGGTCTTTTTTTTCGAGCGGGTGCCGGGATCAATAAGGAAATAAAGGAATACCGAGGATAAAACAAGGTAGGCGATGACTTGCTTGAGGAGCAATGCAATTGTTTTAGTATGTTCCAAATTCTCTTGTTCAGTGCCTTTTAGAGTAAAAGTAAGCACAAAAGGCAATGCCGTAAGCAAAAGTAAAATAATTAGAAAAGGAAGATCCATTACTTCAGGATTATAAATATAATAACCAAGAATAACCGTAAAGAAAATAGCATTAAAAGTCCGTAGCAGGC
>JAYSYG010000423.1:0-4546 GCA_043716685.1 Sphingobacteriaceae bacterium
GTATTCACATAAGTTTGCCATTTAAGATCGTTTACAAAAGCATTCATCATTGCATCTGCACGCGTATCATTTTTTTCAAGCTCTTTCGTTTTTTTTAATTTAAGATCTGTTACCACAGCCTGCATTAACCAATCGGGAAAATCTCCTTTTTTAATAAGTTCCACCTGGCCAAGAATTAAATTCTCAACTTCTTCCAGTGTTTGGCCTTCTTTCGGCTCTCCATTAAAGAAGAAGAAGCTGTAGTCTTTAAGTGGGTAAAAAAAGTCAGTACTGTTTAGCACTTTCTGTGCCTGGTTTAAATTTATATCCATCAGGCCGGCAGTGCCATTGTATAGTATGCCGGAGAGCAAAGTACACATGTCTGCATCTCTTGTGCCTTCGCCTGCAAAGCGCCAGGCCATATTTACACTAGCAGGATCCGGGCCAAGAATCTCTTTCACTACTTTTTTAGTAATGGGTTTTTCAGATTGAAAGGCATAGGACTCTACTGGTTTAGTAGCGAATGAACCGAAATATTTTTCAATTTCTACTATCACCTTATCCGGATTAAAATCTCCACTCATAATTATGGCCATGTTATTTGGAACATAATATTTGTCGTAGTATTTATTGATCTCTACCATAGACGGATTTTTCAGGTGTTCTATGGTTCCGAGTGTCGTTTGTGTTCCATATGTATGGTTGTAAAAGAGACCAGAGAAAAGAGCTTCCCAGATTTTGCGGTCGTCACTATCCAGACCCCTGTTTTTTTCTTCATAGACTGCTTCGAGTTCTGTGTGAAATAAACGCAGGATTGGTTTACGAAAACGCTCGGCTTCTATTTTTAACCAATTGTCAACCTGGTTAGCGGGAATGTCGTTTACATATACTGTCTGATCAAAACTTGTAAAGGCATTCGTACCATCGGCTCCAATGGTTGCTAGCATTTTATCATATTCGTTCGCAATTGCAAATTTTGCAGCTACACCACTTATGCTGTCTATCTGGTGATAAATATTTTTTCTCTGTGTTTCGCCGGTTGTTTTGCGGTATGTTTCATAAAGATTTTCTATCTTTTTTATTTCTGCACTTTCTTTCTGAAAATCTTTTGTTCCATACACGTCTGTGCCTTTAAATACCATATGTTCGAGATAATGGGCTAATCCTGTGGCATTCGCAGGATCATTCTTGCTTCCTGCCTTCACAGCAATGTACGTTTGAATGCGCGGTGCGTTTTTATAAACAGAAAGGTAAACTTTCATGCCGTTTTTAAGTGTATAGATACGGGCATTTAACGGATCGTTGAGAACGTACTCATAGTTCTTTTTTGTATCACCTATGGGCTTGCTGTTGCCGCCGGGCTTTGTTTGTGAGAGGATATTAAAAGAAAATGTGCCTAGCACAGAAAGAATAACCAGTTTGTTCTTTAACATGTTTACAGGATGAGATTAATAATCAATTTCTAAGTCAAAACGTTTTTTAAGTTCCAACAGCGCAGGATTTCTTTCAGACATTGCTTTAAAGATATCTATCGGCTTATATGCTTTTGTTTGTGTTTCTGTAGTTGAAGTTTGAATTTCGAGACCAATGGAATTATTCTGTAACAACTTGCGTATGGCATCGATAAAGTCCTGTTTGATCGTCAGCAGCTGTTCCTTCTGCGTTTCGTTGCTTATTGTAAGTTCAATAATATTATTGGCGAAGCCGATTGCCGAGGTATTAAATATGGTTGCGAGTTGGCGTGACCCTTGTTTTTGCTTCTCATCGGCGTAGTTCTTGATTGAGGCTTTTACATCCTGAAGTGTAACATCTTTGTTTACGAGTTTTATTTCGGGTGCTTCTACACCCGGAGAATTGCCATTTTGATTGAGGTTTTGGTAATTTTTCACCTCATGGAGGCTAAAGGAAGCTTTGATTTTTAGCTGATCGAATCCCACACTTGGCTTACTTGCGAATTTTATTTCGGGTTCCTGGAGTGCTGTAACCTTACTGGTAGCAAGTATCTGCGTTTTAGGAGTTGCTGTTGTATTTTCTTCAAAGGGTTCTAATTCATCCTTTTTTTTTTCCGCCTCAGGTGAAGCGGTTAAAAATGTGAGTTGCATCAGTGCCATTTCCACAAGGAGGCGTTGGTTCTTGGCGCTTTTATAATTTACGTCGGTTTTGCTTATCACAGAAAGCGATTTCAGCAGGAAGGTAAGGTTGCATTGCTGTGATTGTGTTGCGTAGCGCTGCTTCAGGCTTTCGCTGATCTCCATCAAAGAAATTGTTTGCGGATCTTTGCTTACCATCAGGTTGCGGAGGTGTTCACCAAGTCCCAGAAGGAAATTGTGTCCGTCAAAGCCTTTCTTTAAAATATCATCAAAGGTGAGCATCACTTCCGCCAAACGTTGCGCAAGAAAGGCATCTGTTATTTTGAAATAATAATCGTAATCCAAAACATTCAGATTTTCCACCACCTGTTTGTAAGTAAGGTGATTGCCGGTGAAGGCCACCATCTGGTCAAAAATAGAGCAGGCGTCACGCAAACCACCATCGGCTTTCTGAGCGATCACATGTAAAGCTTCTTCTTCAAACGATACATGTTCTTCCTTAGCCATAAACGCAAGGTGGTTACTGATATCTTCTGTTTTGATCCGGTTAAAATTAAAAACCTGGCACCGGGACAATATGGTGGGGATGATCTTGTGTTTTTCGGTAGTAGCCAGGATAAATTTGGCATGTTTTGGAGGTTCTTCAAGCGTTTTTAAGAACGCGTTAAAAGCCGCAGTACTTAACATATGCACCTCGTCAATCACGTAAACTTTATATTCCCCCAGCTGTGGCGCAAAGCGCACCTGGTCAACCAGGTTACGGATATCATCTACGGAATTATTGCTTGCCGCGTCTAATTCGTATACATTCAGTGACGCGCCCGAATCAAAGGAAATACACGATTCGCAGCTGTCACAAGCTTCTCCCTCTTTCGAAACATTGGTGCAGTTGATCGTTTTGGCAAAAATACGCGCACAGGTTGTTTTTCCAACACCACGGGGACCGCAGAACAAATAGGCCTGGGCGAGGTGTTTGGTAATAATGGCATTTTTTAGGGTATTGGTAATGTGACTTTGTCCAACAACTGTATTAAAATGCTGGGGCCTGTACTTACGCGCAGATACTATGAAATTTTCCATTATAAGTTTTAAAAATACGCTTATTGCTTATGTTTAGGAAAAATAGTTGTGCCTAAAAAAGGTTAAATTATTAACTGTATGTTTATAAATTTATTGGAGACTCCTAAATTTAAAGACTTGAAATTTTTTAGATCAATACTGCTGTTCTCCTGTTTTTTAACCAATCTTGTTGACGCTCAGCAAATAATAAAAGGTACCGTTTTTGAAAGCGACAGTACTACTGTAATGCCTTTTGTTTACATTATTAATAAAAGTAATGGAAACGGCACTATGAGCGATAATGACGGGAATTTTATGTTGGCTACAAATCCAGACGACACCATACTTTGTTCATACGTTGGATTTATAAAGTTGTACGTACCGGTAAAAAAACTTCAAAAAAACAAGAAGGGTGAGGTAAAGCTTGTAATGAGCCAAATGTATATAAATCTTGGAACAGTGAATGTTACCACCTTCAGATATCAGCCCTATGAAAGACAGTACATGAATGATGTTATTGATAAAAGCAGGATCAAAAGCATCAGTTATCTCAGTAGTCCGATCAGTGCGCTTTATGCCAGGTACAGCAAAGAAGGAAAACAGATCCAAAAGCTTGCAAAAATATTTGAAGATATATTGCTGGAAGAGGAAGTTCAAAGAAGATTGAGCCGGGAAATTTTGGTAAGGCTTACAGGTGATGATAAAATAGATTATTATGCATTCAGAAAGTACTGTTATTATGTGAATGATTATTTTATTGTAACACATGAAGGAGTGGAACTTTATACGAAAGTGATGGAATGTTACAAGCGCTGGAAGGCTGATGTCGGGGGTTTCAAAAAATGGGAAGATTCGGGGGGAAATAAGAAGAAAGACCCGGACGCAAACTGGAAGAAGAGGGAAGAGGTTAAGAGTGGGGGGCAGTAGGCACTTGGCAGTAAGCAGGGTTGGGTGAGCAGGATGCAATTGGTATTCGAGAGTAGGCAGAGTTCAGAAGGCAGTTGGTAGTAAGCGGGTTTGAGTGTGTAGTGAGATTAGCGGAACTATAAACTATTGACTATAAACTATTGACTGTAAACCATCAACTATAAACCATCAACTTTAGACCATCAACTATCGACTACTAACCATGAATAAAGAATATTTAGAAAGCGCTAAAAAACAATTTGCTTATTACAAATTGTTGGGTGAAAAAACATTTGAGCAACTCCCTCCCGAAAAATTATTTTACCAGTACAATGAGGATAGTAACAGTATTGCAGTTATTATAAAACATCTTCATGGAAACATGATGAGTCGCTGGACGGAATTTCTCACAACAGATGGTGAAAAAGAATGGCGGAAGAGAGATGAAGAATTTGAACACGCCGATGAAACACAAGAAACGATACTCGCACTCTGGAACGAAGGGTGGAATT
>JAYSYG010000424.1:0-13676 GCA_043716685.1 Sphingobacteriaceae bacterium
ATATATATAGCTTTTATATATTAGTCTAATAGTATTATAAAAAAATATCAACAATAAACTTGTTAATATTAGACTAAATTATAATGGCTATTGGTATTAGTATCTCATTTAAATAAAAAAAGCGAAGCATGGACAAGAAAAGAAGAAGAGCCATCGTGGCCTTGGTTTTAGCATTATCAATAGGTAATTTTTTGAGGATAGAAGGACATGAAGCCGTTCGCCCGGTTCTTTTTCTCACGATTATGGCAATTGGCGTGCTAAGCGGTATTCTGATCAGTGACCTGGCACATTTCTTCAGGAGTAAAAAAGACGACAAGGATAAGCTGGTCTAGCTTTTACCCTACAATATCTTGCACCCGAAACCGTTCGAGTAGTAATAAACTTATCTGTGAAATCTCGGACTTCTCTTTAATTCTTCTGCAACTGATTCAAATGCGAATAATTTTTCCCCAACGCCAGTAATTCCCCGTGTGTCCCCATTTCGATGATCTCACCGTCTTTCAGGTACAGAATAAGGTCGGCATTTTTAATACTGGAAATGCGGTGACTCACGATCACGCTGGTTTTATCCTTCATTTCTTTTTCCAGGTTACCAAGAATGAGTTCTTCGGTCTCACTGTCCACAGCGCTTAAACAGTCGTCAAAAATCAGTAATTGGGGTTTGTTGATGATAGCTCTTGCAATGGAAATTCTTTGTTTCTGTCCCCCGCTTAGCGTTACGCCGCGCTCTCCAACTACCGTTTCAAATTTATCAGCAAAGCCTAAAATGTTTTCGTAAACTCCGGCTTGTTTGGCCGCCTCTTCCACAAGGTTGCGGTCCACAATTTTTTCAGGGCTTCCGAAAGAAATATTATTTGCAACCGTATCACTGAATAAAAAAACTTCCTGCGGTACAACACCACAATTTTTGCGGAGGAGATGTAAATTATGCTGTTTTATGTTTTTGTTGTCAATTAAAATTTCTCCGCCCGTGGTATCATATTGGCGCGTGATCAGGTTAATAATACTGGATTTTCCGCTCCCAACTTGTCCTGTGATGCCAAGCGACTGTCCTTGTTTCAGCTTAAAGGAAATATTTTTTAAAGCAGTGATATTATTTTCAGGATAGGTGAAGCTCACGTTTCTAAATTCAAGCTCCCCGTTTATTTTATAAATTTCGGGATTGTTGTTTTTAATGGTAGGTTCTTGTTGTAAAAACTCGTTGATGCGTTCCTGGGAGGCCGAAGCGCGTTGAACAAGCGATGTTACCCAGCCTAAAGAGGCAAAGGGCCAGGTGAGGCGAAATACGTAAAGAATAAATTCGGTAATATTTCCAGGTTCTATTTTATTTTCAATAGTAAGTTTGCCGCCATACCAAACAGTAATTAAAACACTCAAGCCGATCATGAGCGCCATCACAGGGGCAAACAAAGATTCTATAGAAGCTAATTTTAGCGCGGTGTTTTTGTACGTTTCATTTTTTTCTTCCATTTGTCCCTTAAAGAAATTCTCGCGTGCATAGGCCTTGATAATACGGATGGCACTGAAGGTCTCCTGCGCCTGAGTGGTAAGGGTACTCAGCTGTTGCTGCACTTTTGTGCTTTGTTTACTGATCATGTCCGACACTTTGTAAATAATGTAGGAAAGAATTGGTAAGGGCAAAAAGACCAGTAGAGTTAACGTGACATTCACCTTGAGCATAAAGATCAGGATCGTGACTGTTGTTACAATGGTGTTGGCAATGTACATAATGGCGGGACCTGTATACATACGAACCCTGCTGACATCCTCGCTGATGCGATTCATCAGATCACCCGTAGTATTGCGCTTATAAAAACCCATATCTAAATGCTGGTAGTGGTTATATATCTCATTTTTCTGATCGTATTCAATATGGCGGCTCATTACAATAATCGTTTGCCGCATGAGGAACATAAAGAGTCCGCTGACCAGTGCCAGTCCTATGATGGTGAGTCCGTACTGAACAAAGACACTCGAATCTACCTCTGTGTGTTTATTGATAATGCCGATGATCTTGTTGGTACCATTCCTGACGATGACCCCCTGGTAGGTTCCAAAAATGGTGGAAAGTGAAACAAATAATAATCCGCCTAAAAAGTGCCATTTATATTTCAGTAAATACGCGTTTAATACTTGAAGGTGCTTCACGTTGTAAAGGTAAAAATTTTATATAACTAAGTGGTTAGGAATAACGGAGAAAATGGAGATTAACCTAACATACTATATGTTCATTTTTTAACCACATTACGTATACGTAGTTATCATAGAAAAGAAAAGACCACATAGAAATGTTTCGCGAGCGACACATTTTATTCTATAAGACACTTCAGGCAAGTTGTGTATCTATCCTTCCTATGTCCTTATGTGGTTTAAAAATTTGTACTAAAAAGACTACGCCGGATTTTGCACACAGGAAAAAATTAAACCACATAGAAATATAGATTGCATAGAAAATGTACTGGAATTAAAGAGGCCACATAGAATCTTCCGCATGTAATTTTAAAGTAATTAGAATTGACCTCTCTGCCATATATGACCTATGGGGTTAAAAGGTAGTTATAACACAGCAATGGCAGTAGCCTTATTTTGCAGGAAACCCCGCTTAAATTCTTTTGTTTATTGTCTCAATAAGCCTAAATTTGCCAATCTTTGCACAAAACGATCATGGAAGTAAAAACCTTAACTAACTCCGATTTAATAAAAAATCCGGTTATCGGGCAAATGAGCCTGAGTAACCATGAACAAATCTTATTTTGTAACGATAACGCTACGGGTTTAAAAGCCATTATCGCTATCCACAACACCGTTCTTGGGCCTTCGCTGGGCGGAACGCGTATGTGGAACTATAACAATGAGATGGAAGCGTTGACCGATGTACTGCGTTTATCGCGTGGTATGACCTATAAATCCTCTGTTGCAGGCTTAAACCTGGGTGGTGGAAAAGCGGTTATTATTGGAGATCCTAAACAAATTAAGAATGAAGCCCTCCTCCGCCGTTTTGGAAAATTCGTGAACAGCCTGGGTGGAAAATATATTACTGCTGAAGACGTGGCAATGACCAGCCGTGACATGGAGATCATTAAGATGGAAACGGATTACGTAAGCGGCCTTCCTGAAAATATGGGTGGAAGCGGCGATCCCAGTCCTGTAACAGCTTATGGTGTGTATGTAAGTATGAAAGCCAGCGCAAAGGAAGTTTGGGGAAATGACAGTTTGAGTGGAAAAAAAGTTCTGGTACAAGGAATTGGTCACGTAGGTGAAGTGCTGGTGAATCATTTAACCAAAGAAGGAGCGAAAGTGTATATTCATGACATCAGCGAAGAGCGTTTAAAAGCTGCTGCGGACAAATACAAAGCAGAAGTTGTTTCTACAGATAAAATGTTTGACCTGGATATTGATATTTACGCACCCTGCGCTTTAGGAGCAACTGTAAATGATGATACGTTAGGAAAACTGAAATGTAAGATAATCTGTGGCGCTGCAAACAATCAATTGGCAGATGAAAAATTCCATGGCGAGGCCGTTGGTAAACAAGGAATTTTATATGCTCCTGATTTTGTTGTGAACGCAGGTGGGATCATTAACGTTTACTATGAACTGGAAGGATACAACAGGGAACGGGCAATGACCCACGCGGAAAAAATTTACGATACGACTTTCAATTTATTTCAGCTGGCAAAAAAAGAAGGCATCCCCACGTATATGGCAGCCAATCGCCTGGGCGAACAACGGATAGAAGCAATTGCACGTATTAATTCGGTACTATAGGATTTAAGAATGTAGATTTATGGATTTGAATCTTACATCTAAAATCTAACCTCTAAAATTTAAACATGTTAAACAGAAGATTTTTAAGAATAAAAGTGATGCAGGCCCTGTACTCGTTTTTTCAACATGAGAAAGCAAATACAGCGCTTTTTGAGAAGGAACTATTTAAAAGTCTTGATAAGATCGAGGAGCTTTACCTTTCAATTTTAGCTTTGGTAAACGATCTTCATCACATGGCCCTGATGGTGATTGATGAAAGCAAGAACAAACACCGTCCGAATGCAGAAGACCTTGACCCTAATTTAAAATTCATAAACAACTCTTTGCTCATGAGCATGGCAAACAGCAAAGAACTGAAGGAGAAGATCGAAAAACGCAAGATCTCCTGGCAAAATGATAATGATGTAGTGCGCAGGATCTTTAACGAGATCAGGAACGGGGAAGAGTACAAAGCGTATCTTCTCTTGGAAAATGCCGGACCAAAAGAAGATCGTGAATTTATTATTTCCATCATCACCGAATATTTAAGCGAGAACGAAGTATTGATCTCTCTATTTGAAGAAAGAAACATTCATTGGGCAGATGATACCTTTGTTGCTTTTAACTCGGTGATCCGAAACTTTGAAGATTTTAATGGGGAATTTAAAATGCAGCCGCTTTTGAAAGATGAAAAGGATGATCTCGAATTCATGAGCATTTTATTTAATAAAACCATTCTTTACCATCAGCAATTTGAAGAACTGATTGGCAGACATACCCAAAACTGGGAAGTAGAGCGGATTGCCAATATGGACATGTTATTGATGGAAATGGCACTCGCCGAGATCCTGTATCTTCCGAACGTGCCTGTAAAAGCGTCTCTAAATGAGTACATCGATATAAGTAAAGAATACAGCACACCAAACAGCAAAACTTTTGTGAACGGTGTACTTGATAAGATCATCGCCGAATTAAAACGCGATAACAGGATCAATAAAACGGGCAGAGGATTGAAGGAGAATTAATTTCTTTGAAAGTAGTATATTAACTACAGTCAGCGTAATTCTTCGCTTCACTATCATTGACTTCTTTTTTTGTTACACCATGAATTCCTACTGATCCGTGGATTTCACGAATTAGCACGAACCACAAGGCCTGCGTATTTAATTATTATTTGTGCCCATTCGTGAAATTCATGCCTATCCCGCTACTTTTGCTTTTAACCGCCTTTTGTTTCTCTTTTTACCTTTTTGGAAACTGTAGCGTTGTCTTATCCTCAAATACTTTCGAATAAGGAATTACTATGAGATGTCCTCTGTTGTTGATCTTCAAAAAAGGAGAAATTTCATAGCTCTGTGTTTTTGTAAAGAGAATTCTCTCTTTCGCCACACCCTTATTAATAAGCTTTGTGTAAATATCGTAGTTGGCCATTACAGGGCCGGATTTTTCTATGGCAAAATAATAATTCTTACAGGTATCTGATTTTAAATAATCGTTTATGTGTATAAAACAATCGAAACAAGCGCGATCAGTATAATAAATGAGTATAAGTTTTTTAGTGTCAGTTAAAAGTATTGAGTCATTTGTAAATGTGAACAGCTTCAGCACCTGGATCTACACTACTGTCAGTAATATCCTCATGAAACCTATTCCAGTTATTCGTTTTTTCATTTAAGATGAGAATACTGTAAGTTCTTAGCCAGTTTTATTTTTTCGCATTAGCCGTAAATTCTTGGCATTTTTTGCAGGTTTTTATTCCTCATGTCAAAAAGTTACAAAGCCTTACATCAGAATCTGCAAGTAAAATTTAATATTTGTACAAGGTCACTGACTTTACCTCTCAACCAATTTTTTGAAATTAAAAAACACTCTATCCATTACAGAAAGATTTTTGGTAATAATATCCGCCTTACCTTTCATTTGCTCTTTGTAAACAAGAATTTTGTTATAAGACGTAATAAGGCCATTCTTTAAATCCACATCTACGGCATACGTATCTTTGTCCGGCACTACCGATATATTTGTCACTACCCCTTGCAGAATGCCATTTTCATTATAAGGATAGTTTTCCAGTTTTATATTTACAGTCTGCCCGACGGCCAGTTTACCCGTATTACTTAAGGGTAAAATGCATTTGCCGACATAATTTTGCTTTTGATCCGGCACTATAGAAAATAATTCGTCACCTATTTTTACATTCTGATTGACTGACCAGAAATTGAAAAAAGAGATTTTACCGTCGACCGGACTTTCTATTAAAAAGAGTTGTTTCCATTTTATTATTTCTGAAAGTAATGCTTTTATTCTCTCCTGGATTTCATTTTTCAATTTCGTTTGCTCTTCAAAATCCTGGATCTGTAGCTGTAGTATGCTTTTTTCAATAGAATTAATCTGGATATAAGCATTAGATACTGCTATCTTCACCTGTTCATGTGCATTCAGTGCCCTTAAATATTCTTTCTTTTTTGCCTCAGACTCCCGTGCAGGTATCACTCCTTCCTTAAATAGCTGCAGGTCTCTCGAATAATCCTTTTCGAAAAGTGAAAGTTCTTCAGTATTTATGTTTAACTGCCTTTTATATTTTTCCCTAAGGTCGTTATACCCCACAAGGTCTTTTTGTAATAAATTTATTTGCTGCTTATAAGAGTTCATCGCTTTATATAAGTTAAGATCTTTTAAGGACTTAAGAACCAAAAGATAAGCAGGTGTTAACTCTCCAACCTTTAAATTTTCTCTTACCACAAGATCCGGCAAGGTATCGCACAACTTTAGTTTACAAATATACTCAGAGCAGTTCTCTCCAAGGTATTGCACATCTCTGAAATCAGAAGCATTTTCTATAACAGCAATTACCTCTCCGGCCTTAATCTTATCGTTATTTTTTACCATCAGGTAAGTAATCTTACCATTATTTTTTGAAACCATGCTCACGGGAGGGTTTAAGGTTGTAAGTGTAATGTCTGCCGTAAGGATATCAGGATACCTTATAAAATAGGATAAGCCAATAGCAATTACCACTAACATAAATATAACCGATATTCCCCAGCGAAAGATCCAGTCGGGTGTGCTTGAGAGGATCTCATTTACTTCCTCGGTACGCAAATTAATATCTTGTTCTTCCTCTTGCATTTAATTTCCTAATTCTAACTGATTTTTAACTAACTCATAGTATGCACCTTTTAATGAAGTAAGCTTTTTATGATTTCCCTTTTCAATAATGCAACCCCTTTCCAATACAATAATCTGGTCGGCATTCTTCACTGTGCTTAAGCGGTGTGCTATGATCACAACCGTTTTATTTTTAAAAAATTCGTTAAAATTATTCATTATCATTTTTTCATTACCAGCATCCAAAGCACTCGTAGCCTCATCAAAAAATAAATAATCGGGATTTTTATACACGGCCCGTGCGATAAGGATGCGCTGTTTCTGCCCACTACTTATGCCGGTTCCTTCCGATCCAATCTTTGTATTATAGGCCAGTGGCAAACCTTCAATAAATTCTTTTATATTGGCAACCTTTACTGCGTATTTTAACTGCTCCTTATTTATTTCATTAACTCCAACTGCTATGTTATTAGCGATTGTATCCGAAAAAATATAACCCTCCTGCATGACTACCCCACATTTATCCCTCCAGCTTTTCACTGAAATGCTTTTCAGATCTGTGGTCTCCAAATTTATAGATCCATCGCTTGCCTCATAAAATTTCAATAAAAGTTTCATAAGAGTAGTTTTACCACTTCCACTGCTTCCCACTACTGCGGTGATTTTATTTGCCGGAATATCGACAGACAAATCTTTCAGAACGAACTCATTTCCGATTCCCTCATATTTGAAAAACAAATTCTTAATTCTAAAACCTGAGTTAGGGTCAACCACAGTAATTAACTCCTTTTCCAAAGGTTCTTCGTCCTCTTTGTTGTGTATCTCGCTTAACCTTTCAAGACTTAACCTGGCATCTTGTAAACTCTGAACAAAACGCACCATTTCAATTACCGGGGCATTAAGCTGACCGGTTATGTAGCTTATAGATAACATCATTCCAAGGGTCACTTCACCATCCAGAACCAATTTTGCCGCTAAAAAAGTAATAATGATGTTTTTTAACTCATTAATAAGTGCAGATCCTGAATTTTGCGCAGTAGTCAGGGCAAGACCTTTCAGATTTATTTTAAATAACCTGGTTTGCAATACCTCCCATTGCCAACGCTTCTGCCTTTCGGCATTATGCAGTTTAATTTCCTGCATTCCATTCACCAGTTCTATTATCTTACTTTGATTTTGACTACTTTGCTTAAACCTTTTAAAATCTAAATCTGCCCTCCGTTTTAAAAAAAAGGTAATCCATAAAAAATAGAGGAGGGTTCCGAGCAGAAAAGCAATAAAAATTAAAATGCTATACCATGCAAGAACAGCACTAAAAATTACAAAATTGAAAATAGAAAACAAGGTAGAAAGCGAAGATCCAGTAAGAAAAGATTCTATTCGCCTATTATCATTAATCCGTTGCATAATATCCCCCGTCATTTTTGTATCAAAATAACTGATAGGTAGTTTCATCAACTTCAGGAAAAAATCGCTCACCAGGTTTATGTTAACTCTGCTACTAACGTGAATAAGGATATAACTTCGTATGATCTCAATAGTTGTTCTACCGAAAAAAACCATTAACTGAGAAAAAAGCACAAGGTAAATAAAAGTAAAATCGTGATTGGTAATGCCAATGTCGACAATGCTCTGTGTTAAAAAAGGAAATATCAATTGCAACAAACTCCCCGCCAGTAATCCTATCATGAGCTGAATAATGGCTCTGCGGTGGGGTCGCAGATAATCAAACAGGAAAGAAAAACTTTGTTTTGTTTCTTTATTTACTCGATCTGATCCATCCTTATAAAATTCAGGAGCAGGCTGTAACAATAATGCTATGCCTTCATTCTTTAAATCGGTTGCCCAATGTTTATTAAATTCTTCTTTTGAGTAAATCAGTAAACCATGCGCCGGATCAGCAATCTCAATTTTATTTTTTGAAATCTTTGTTATTACCACAAAATGTTTCTGATCCCAATGTGCGATGCAAGGCAACGGTGCATCGGAAATCAATTTTTCAAAGGATACCTTAACCCCTAAAGTTCTGAACCCAAGTTTTTCTGCTGCTGTGCTTAATCCCAATAAATTTGAGCCTTCCCTTGTAGTTCCACTTAATTTTATAAGTTCAGGCAAACTGGAGTTCCTATTATAGTACTTTGTCACCATCTTAAGACAGGTTGCTCCGCAGACCATTTCATCTGATTGCTTAAAAAAAGGGAATTTTTTATACATCTGTTCTAACTCTTTTTGTTTAATCCGTAAAACATAATGGTTTTATTTTTAAGAGGGTTTTTGCTCCATTCTTCCCAGGTATTGTTATAAGGACTATACCCGCACTTTAACGGTTTGCTGTAGATGTTTTCCGGATCCTCTATAAAGGCTCTGCAATCCGTACAAATATTACGGAACTCGCAATCGCGGCAAACCTCTATATCATCCTTTTTAATATTCCAGTATTTTTTAAATTCCTTCATTCCAAGCACATCCTTAATTTTATCCTTCTTAATATTCCCAAAATTTTGTTTTACACTCAGGCAGTTTTTTATATTGCCCGCTCCATCAATGCTAACTTTGCGATTAAGACACGTATTATGCTTTAGTGACTCCGTGTAAATGTGTAGATTACAATTAAAGTTTTCCTTCCTGATGCAGCCGCAGGAGTTTATTACAGAAGATGCTTCCCTGAATTCGACTTCCTCTTTAAATTTTACTCTAAACACTGCATCATAGCAGTTAAACACAGTAACCTTATTACTTAACCGGGGTAGTTTCCTGCATGCAGAAATAAATTCATCGAGTTTTTCACTTTTAAAATAATTAAGGGTTAATTCGAAGTTTAGAATGGAGCAGGTGTATAAACAGTGGTACAAAACTTCGAGTTCTTCATCTGAAAGGGAGTTACTTACAATGATAGAGTAATAAAAACAATTCAATGATTCCAGTTCATCAAAAATAAGCTGGAGATTTGCTACGTTTTCTTTTGTTATTTCTATAACTGCATTAGATACCTCAGCAGGATAATCCCAAGCCAGGTCTAGTTTTGGAAATAACTCTTCCTCGCCTGGGGATAGATCATGAATTATTTCATTTTCCAAAAGTTCAGCTATCAATTCCTTGTCCGCATCTGTAAATGAGTCCCGGTCGTTTTCAAGTGATTCAATAAACTTCGTAATTTCTTTTGGTATCAGCATTATCTTCGAACGCGCAAAGTCCATTAGCAAGTCTCGGGCATACCCCTTAGTAATGAGGTTATCGGAATAAAGACGATACATGTTAAAATTGAGTTATGCATTTATAAAAGGTATGCTCGCTTATAATCATACCAGGGATTATTTTTATTTTGTTAAACCGTGTTTTCTTAACACCAGCTAAAGTTTTGCGTTTCATTTTAGTAAACACGAGAGGAGCAGTTTTCGGTTTATTTTTCATGCAGATAATAATTGAGCAATTTTCTTTTCCAAATAATAATTTCCAAAATAAGATACATTTCCAAACTGGCCTATCGGATTGATTTCGAGGAAATAAAAATTTTTGTCCTCGCCATAAACAAAATCAATAGAACAATAATTAAGGTCAAGGTGTGTGATCATTTTTTGTAAATTCTCCTCCAGTTTTTTCGGCAATTTAAACGCAATATTTCTATTGCGTAATTCCGTATCATAAACTCTAAAATCGACCTTTGTCTCTATGTTGTTTTGAGAAATAATTGCAATGGAATAAAATGTTTGATCTACATAAAATACTCTGACATCGAATTTTTTTGGAATATATTTTTGAAAAAACGTTGCATGGAAATCATCCTCTAAATCATTCATATCATCTTTGGATAACAATTCCGTATAGCTTCCATACCTTGCATTGTTGGCAACATAAGAGTATCCAGGCAAAATAATTTTTGTAATAACTTCAGGGTACTTGTTGCGAAATGCAACCAGATTGGCCTTGGAGCCTGTAAAAATGTATTCCGGAACAAGGAGGTTAAAACGGGTAGCCTTTTCAAGTAGAACCAACTTATTCAGATCTGCATATTTCGGATGGCCCAGGTGATAAATCTCTTCGAATTTTGAATGCAAAAACTCATGCAATGTGCCTTTTTCTCTTTTTAAGAACACGGCTAAATTTTCATCGTCTGTTTTTGACATACTCTTTGACAGTATTACATCTCCCTGTCTATACAAAAATTTTTTTACACACTTCAACTCAAGAATATAGTCGCGTGTTTGATTTTTTAGCTGGATTGAATCCCTCTCAATTTTAAGCACATCAACTGCATCGCCGCCTGATATAATTCTGAAATTCGTTTTATTATGCAATAGCCACATACAAATTCTGGATGTTACAGGGTCGTTATCCGTTGTAATAATCAGGATCACTTTTGAATCATTCTATAAAGAATAACATTATCATCCAATGTTGGTGACTCTATAAATTCAAAAGAACTTTCGTCCAGGGATTCAGGAAGAGGAAGTCCTAACCTTTTGCGCGCCTTTACCTGAACCTGATCCAATCCCGAATCATTCGCCGCTAACATCGCTTCTTTCAATTCAGTATATAATAACTGTTTTTTACACTTGATCTGAATTTTGTCAGAAGATTTATCCATCATTATGCCGACCATTGTCTGGATGCTGAAAAAGGATTCCTCCTTCATAATATGGTTATCCTCAATCGAAAGAAAGCTGAATTCCGAAAATTCGCGCCTGAACCGGGTGTGCAAATTAAAAAGCAGCGTGCTGGCATTTGCCCATGATTCCTCTTGCCTCTTACACAATTCTATAACATGCCTAAGCGTAGTAATCTGATAATCGCGCTTATGAATTCCAAGGTGCTTAACCAGTATGGTAACATCTGCCGCAGGGCGTTCACAATAATATACCCCCACCATTTTCGCTCCCGGCCATCCGTACTTAATTATAATATTATTAAGCGTTGCGAAATTTAGACTGTCAGTAAGTACCTGAAGTCTTGAAAGCGAATCCATTATCTCCTTTTTAGTTTGTTTTTTTAATGGAAGCATTTTAGGACCATCTTGAATAGCATTGGCCTTTTTTTGAGGTTCTGCTGGCAATCCCCTTTGAGCAGATAATTGCTGTCTGTAAATCTGATCTTCACGATGAATACTATCAATAAGGTTGATTAGGTTCTGATCAAAAGCTTTTAAGTAATTTTTTTTATAAGACGTTAACACATACACGGAATCGAATTTCTTTAGATGTTTTCCAAGACATAGAGGTGTCATGCCACGCATAAAAGCAGAGTCAAGATATTTGTATTGACAGGAATCTGAATCCAGATTGGCCAGAAGCGCTTTGTACTGAAAATAATTAAATCCTAAACGGTTTTTATAGTCTGGAAGGGAAAGCCTGACTGAATCCAACTTGCTCTCATTAATAAGCCTGGTATTCGTTTTTAAAATTTTCTGATCACAGAGGTAATCCGTATACGTATAGTCCTGAGAAAAAAGGACCTCACTTAAGATTAAAGCAGCCGCAGCTAAAATATATCCCCTCACAACTGACACGTTCATTATTTTCGAAAATTGCTTTAAATCTTTTACACACTATTTTTAAACATTGCGCACCCAAACAATAAATTTTTAACAGTTCTTTACTGCTTTACGTTAAAGTAAGTGTGCGCAATGCTTTTATACCGAATGGAAAAAAAATTTAGTCCAATTATTTTCCTTCGGGACTCCGATAGCTATCGGAGCCATCTAAGATTTGCGCATAGTCCTTTGGACTATTTTACAAATCAAGATGGTATTAGAATCAATCTATTCTAGGAAACCTCAAAATATCCATTATACGTTTCATCGTCATTCCATTGATGTATTCTAACATCGTAAAAATCTCCTGCTGTATCTTCATATTTAAAGCCGCCGGAAGCATTACCTCCGCAGGTAGCATCCTTGTCACCACCTTTAAGATGAATTAGATCGTTGATTTCAAGACTTTCGTTTTTGAATTTTTCCAAATTTTTCATGTTTTCATTTTTATATTTAGCCCAACTATTATCGGTGTTGGGTTTTCCGAAACAAGGTTTATGTGGCGCCTTACAAAACTTTGCTCCGTAATTTTCGTCCTTAATTGGTCGAATTGGAAATTTTGATACACTTTTTTTACGGAAAAATCCCGTAAAATGAAAAAAGTGTATTATAAAGTTGTACACTTCAAAAAATTTCGTTTATTTTATAGAGTGGGTCTTTGGCAAACAGTTTCATTAATTTTCCTTCTATATGAAGTAATTCAGCCTCTTTTTGTCTCTGAATCACAAATTATTTATTTGGCTCTTAAAATAAAGTAATAAAAAATCATACAAAATAATTACGTAAAAAAATGGTAACAACTTTAGACAAACACTACGCGAAAGAACTAAAGCAACTCCGCAAAAGTCATAACCTGAAACAAAGTGCCATGGTAGAGTTTCTGAATCTCGAGAGCCAGCAACAGTATAGTGATCTGGAAAACAGTAAAAAACACTTTACTGATGACCTCATCCTGAAAATTTGCACCACCTTTCACATTTCAGTTATTCAGTTCATTCAGAATCCCTCTCAAATCGCTATCGTCAGTCATTTTTTAAACAAGGAAGATCTTTTCATCATTGAGAACATAAAGGACGATGCCACAAAATCTATTATCTATAAAAAACTATTCCTTGAATCGAAAATTGAAAACATTGAAACCAAATTAAGGACCCTGCACATTGATTACGTCGAATTGTTTACTATTCGCAGCAAGCATAAAATTCACGTCATTATCTGATAACCTGTCCCTGGTCTTTCATTTTAAGCAACATTAACTCCTCCTGCGTTTTTATCCATTCTTTAAATAGATCTT
>JAYSYG010000425.1:0-4528 GCA_043716685.1 Sphingobacteriaceae bacterium
TTAAACAAATTTAATGCTTGTAATTTAACGGGGAAGCATCGACTGTAAATTATTACTATTAGTTTTTAGCATTTACCAAAAACGGAAAAAGCCCTGCCGTTTTCACGGAGGGCTTTAAAGTCCATAGAAAACGTTGTTATCCTTCTACAGGAACAACCGAAACATACGAACGATCGTCTCTTTTCTTTTTGAATACTACTTTGCCATCAATTAAAGCATAAAGTGTATGGTCTTTTCCCATACCAACACCTTCAGATGGATTGTGTTTTGTGCCACGTTGACGAACGATGATGTTACCTGCAATGCAAGCCTGACCACCGAAAATTTTAACGCCTAAACGTTTACTATGCGAATCGCGACCATTATCTGATGAACCCGCGCCTTTTTTGTGTGCCATTTTCTTTTATTTTAGATTTACGATCTAAGATCTAAGATTTCTTACTTCTTAGATCTAATTTCTTAAATGTGATTAATCTTCTTTTTTCTTAGTTGTTGTTTTTTTAGTAGCTGAGCTTGTTGAAGCCGCTTTTTTGGTGGCTGAGCTTGCCGAAGCCGCTTTTTTTGGTGCTGCCTTTTTAGCAGGAGCTTTTGCTTCTTTCACTTCTTCTACAGAAGTTTCGGTTGCTGCTACAGGTTTGTTTCTTAAGCCCTGAACACGCACAACGCGCTCTGCTTTTAATTCTTCCTGTAATTTGTCTCCTTTTGCCAACACACCTTGTATTAAGATTTGTGTAAAGCTTTGACGGTGATTGTTCCATTTTTGATACCCCTTGCGGCGTTTCTTTTTGAAAATGATCACTTTATCGCCTTTAAGGTGACTGATTACTGTGGCGGCTACCTTAGCGCCATCTACCGTAGGGTTTCCAACTGAAATTTTTCCGCCGTTATCCAAAAGGAAAACTTTGTCAAATTCAATTTTCTCGCCCTCGTTAGCCTCTAGGCGGTGAACGTAAACTTTGTTTCCACGTTCCACTTTAAATTGTTGCCCGGCTATTTCTACAATTGCGTACATTTAATTTGGTTTTAATTGTTAATAAATTCCCTAAAAAGGGAGGCAAATATACTCAATTCTTGTGTAAGTGCAAATTTTTAGTCGCGATTGATTAAATAAACGCTTAAAATGATGGCAATGATGCTTAAAACCTGAGCAAAATTAACATTTTCCCCGTCAAAAAGTCCCCATAAAACCGCCACCACCGGTATTAAATACGTACAGCTGCTCGCGAACAATACTCCCGCTTTTTTGATGAGTATATTATACAGGATAACAGACAAAGCTGTTCCTACAATGGCTAGGATAGAGATGTAGCCTAAAGAGGTCATGGCCAAAGGATTTTGGGAAAGATGCAGGGTAAAATCGGTAAACCCGAACAAGTACACCAAAGCAACAGGGCCGGTAATTGTAAAAGCCCATACAGTAGCAGCAACCGAATTAAGATCACTGAGGTATTTTTTGATCCCGTTCACACTTATTGCATAACAAAGCGTAGCTATAACAATCAAAAGGCTGTAGATTATATTCTGGAACATGTCCTCCGTCTTATCAAACAACATAAGGCAGCTGGCCGCTATAAATCCTACAACTATACCGGAGATCTTTACCCCTGTTGGCTTTTTCTTAAACCAAAGCAATGCGACTAAAACGGTGAATAAAGGTGTAAGCGCATTCAGCATGCCTGCAAGACTGCTGCTGATCTGTGTTTCGGCTTTGGTAAATAAGAATGCAGGGATAAGATTGCCAAAAACACCCATAATAAACAGGCCTTTGAAATACTTCTTCAGGTCTATTTTATAATGCCTTAGGTATAATGGCGTAAGAAATAAAAACGCGATGGAGATCCTCAGAGCTGCTACTTCATCACTGTCAAAGGCATCCAGTCCGCGTTTCATTAAAATAAAGGAGCTGCCCCAAACCAGCGCAAGTACAATAAGAATGACCCAGGAAAGTGTTTTAGACGTCATAAATGCTGCAAATATAGACAAAAGGGGTTCGGTATTCTTTTGATATACATCAAAATCGATTTTCAGTGTCTTAACCTAGGTGTATAGATGCTGTGTGTTGTTTACGGAATGTCAGCGCCAGGGATGCGCAGGGTTTAGCCACCGCAGCCGCGAGTGAGTGTCGAGACTCGCGGCGAGGAGGCCGTAGCGAAGCGAAGCCCGCAGCAGCCCGCCCGGGCGCCCAAACAAAAATGAACGTAACAACACTTAAATTGTATGAATTTAGTCCGCCGGGAATTAAAATCTTACCTTTGCCCCTATAAAAAAATAAAGATGATCGAAATTGGAAAAGTAAATACCTTAACTGTTTTAAGAGAAACCGCAGTAGGCTTTTATTTGGGAGACGATGAAGGCAATGAAGTACTGTTACCAAATTCATACATTAAAGTAAAACCAATTGTTAAAGAAAAAATCGAAGCTTTTATATACAAAGATTCCGAAGACCGGCTTATTGCTACGCTGCGAAAACCAGTTGTAAAACTGAATGACTTTGCGTGCCTGCGCGTTAGCTCTGTAAGCGAGATCGGCGCCTTTCTGGATTGGGGCCTTGAAAAAGATCTGTTTGTGCCTTACAGCGAACAGAAATTCAACATGGAAGAAGGCCGGTATTACGTGGTGCGTGTATACCTGGACGATGTGAGCAAAAGAATTGTAGGCTCAAGCAAACTCGATAAATTTATTTCGAACGAAGATCTGAAGCTGGAAGGCGGACAGGAAGTAGAGGTTATGATCACCGAAGAATCGCCTCTTGGTTATAGTTGTATTATTAATGGCATGTACAAAGGCCTCATCTATCATAACGATGTGTACCAGGATCTTTTTGTCGGAGATGAGCTTATCGCTTATGTGAAAATGATCAGGGAAGATAAACTCGTTGATATCAGCCTGCAAAAAGGCGGTTTTAAAAATGTACTTTCTGCAACCGAAATTATACTTGAATATTTAGAGGAACATGATGGCTTTATGGATTTACACGATAAAAGCAGTCCTGAAGAAATTGCCGAAAAATTTGCAATGAGCAAAGCCACCTTTAAAAAATCTATTGGCGTTCTTTATAGACACAGAAAAGTTTTGATCAAACCCGATGGTGTTTATCTTGTGAAAGAAGAACCGGTCTCAGACGGCAATCCTAGCGCTGAAGTATAGCCACACATTACACAGACTACGCCATTAGCCTTGATTTTAGGACACACAGAACAATGGACAAACTTTTAATCCAAATAAGAAAGTGTAAAGAGTGTGAGCAACATCTTAAAGATGGTGTTAATCCTATAATTTCAGCGTCTTCAAAAAGCAAACTAATTATTATAGGACAAGCGCCAGGACGGATAGTTCATACTACTGGCATTCCCTGGAACGACAAGAGTGGCGACAATCTGCGAAATTGGTTAGGAGTAGATAAAGAAACGTTTTATAATTCCGACAAAATTGCTTTAATGCCAATGGGATTTTGTTATCCCGGGACTGGTAAAAGTGGGGACTTGCCTCCCCGAGCTGAATGTGCTCCATTGTGGCACAACAAATTACTGACATTAATGCCAAATGTAAAACTCGTTCTACTGATCGGACAATATGCTCAAAATTATTATCTGGGTGACAAAGCAAAAAACACTCTAACAGAAACTGTTCAACATTTCAAGACATACTTACCTGAATATTTTACTTTACCGCACCCTTCACCAAGAAATAATATTTGGCAGGCAAAAAATGAATGGTTTGGACAAAAAGTTTTACCGGATTTGAAAAAACAAATTCAAGCTATTTTAAGTTGATGGGGTTAACGACAAGAAAAATTACCGCTAAACACGCAATTGTATCAGCGGGCAAACTCAGGCAGATATAGGGGTGTAGATCGCAGAAAACGTTATAAAACAAAATAAAATCCGCGAAATCCGTCAAATGTGTGCCAGTTTTTTAATTAATTTTGCGGCTTAAAAAATAAAATAACAAAAAATGAAAATTGCAGTTGTGGGCGCAACCGGCCTGGTGGGTACAAAAATGTTGGAAGTTTTAGCGGAGAGAAACTTTCCTGTTACAGAATTAATTCCTGTTGCTTCGGAACGATCAGTAGGAAAACAGCTGGAATTTAAGGGAAAGACGTACACCGTTCATTCGATGGAACAAGCCATTGCAGCTAAACCACAGATTGCTTTATTTTCAGCCGGAGGAGATACTTCAAAAGAATGGGCGTCGAAATTTGCCGAAGCGGGAATCACCGTGATCGACAATTCTTCGGCCTGGAGAATGGATATTACTAAAAAGTTAGTCGTTCCGGAAGTAAATGCCCATGTTCTCGAAAAAACAGATAAAATTATTGCCAACCCGAATTGCTCAACCATACAAATGGTGGTGGTTTTAAACCCGCTTCATAAAAAATACAAGATCAAACGTGTTGTTGTTTCTACTTACCAGAGTGTTACCGGTACCGGAGTAAAAGCAGTTACACAGCTTATGAACGAGCGAAAAAACGGCAGCAGTGATGAGATGGCCTACAAGTACAAAATTGATCTGAACGTGATCCCACAGA
>JAYSYG010000426.1:0-4528 GCA_043716685.1 Sphingobacteriaceae bacterium
GGATTAACGGTTGCTGCACAGCCTAAAAAGGCTCCGAAAATGGAACCTGTTCTTGCAGAAGGGTATTATGTGGGTTCTAAAAATGATACTGTTAGAGGAATGGTACAGACAAATCCTGAGACCGAAACAGGTTTTTATAAGTCGTTTAACTTCAGACCTGCCAAAGGTGGAAAAGTGGTTGTGGTTGATCCTAAAAAAGCGAAAGCGTATGGTTTTGAGGGCAGGCATTTTATTCTTATTCCTTATGATGGGGGTAACGTTTATGTTGAGCGACTTGCACAGGGAAGACTTAACTTTTTTGAATATAAATACGACGGTAAAGTAGATGGTTACGATCACATTGAATCTGCTTATTTTATTCAGGATACCAGGGCCGAAGGCGAGGATGCCAAACTAAAGGAGATCGACAAGATCTCAAACAAGTTTTATAAAAAAGATCTCAGACCTTATATGAAAGATCAGCTTATGTTGTGGACGGATCTTGACAAATTTACATTCAACAAACAAACAGTAACTAATGCGATCATTGAATTCAACAAATTTTATGTTGTAACGGGCAATTAAACTAATGGATCTTACTAAAAGGGCCGTTCCGGATTTAGCGGGACGGCTTTTTTATTAGCCTGAGTTCGGGATAACCAAACAATATCAGTTTTGTCATATTTCGATACGAATTTTTTTAAGGAAAAATTCACTCAATATGACAAAACCATTAAATGTAAAGCTGACTAAATCGTCTTCCCTGTTTTAATTTCTCTCCAACCAACAATATCGCGAATTACAACGGAAGCGCAGGTTAGCCCGAAGGCTGCCGGTAAATATGAAATGGTACCGTAGGCCGACTTCTTATATTTACTTCCATCTGTTTTCATAATAGAGTACTTGGCTGGAATTTCGGTGCTGTAAACCGATTTTATGCCTTTGTAGATATTCATGTAGCGCAGGCGTTTCCTCACATACTGGGCCATCGGGCAAATATTGGTCTGCGCAATATCCACTACTTTAATTTTTGTAGGATCCATTTTTCCACCGGCCCCCATGCTTGAAATAATGCGCTGGTTATTGTAATAAGCGGTTTGCAATAAATAAAGCTTGGGCGAAATACTATCTATTGCATCAATCACATAAGAAAATTTTTGCGACATAAAGTCCTTCATGTCATCCGGGTTTTTAAACTCATCTATCACGGTAAGTTCCACATCGGGGTTTATTAATTTGAGGCGTTCTCCCATTAAGTGCGCTTTGTTCTGACCATGTGTTGAGCTCAGGGCCTGTAGCTGACGGTTCCTGTTTGTAGGGTCTACCGTATCCCCGTCAATGATCGTCATTTTCCCAACGCCGCTTCTGCCAATAGCTTCGGCAGCGTAGGAACCCACACCGCCCAAACCTACAATGAGTACATGGGCATTGTTTAATTTTTCCAATCCTGTTTGGCCTACTAATAAGGCCGTGCGTTCCATCCAGGTAGTATCCATTTTTTGTTTTTTATTACTTTCAGTTTAACCACAAAGGGCGCTAAGTTTTATGCACAAAGAGCCACAAAGAATTTCTATACTAAAGTGCCCTTAATAACTCTTTTTATCCCGTCTTTTAACTTTACTACATTAAAATTCATAAGAAGCCCCAATTTATAATTACCGAGTTTCATATATGTTAGCGTTTGGGCTAAATGAATATCATTTAAAGCTTCAACACTTTTTAATTCAATAACTCATTTATTTTCTATCAACAAATCAATTCTATAGCCACAATCCAGTCTCACATTTTCAAATACAAGGGGCATTGGTTTTTCTTTTTCTACAAAGATACCAGCAGCCGAAATTTTATAAAGTAAACATTCCTTATAAGCGCTTTCAAGTAAACCAGGTCCTAAAGCTGAATGGACTTCAATTCCCAATCCGATAACCTTGTTTGAAATCTCGTTTTCTGTCATACTTTTACTTTGTGTCCTTTGCGATTCCTTCTTCGTGCCCTTTGTGGTTAAAGGGTTAGAATTTATACTTAAAAACTGTTTCAAAATTACTCTGTAACTGTTGTTTTATAATTTCTTCGTCAATGCCCAGCAATTCGGTGGCTTTTTTATAAATGTATTTTATAGAAATATCCGCATCATCTGTTTCAAGAAAGAAATTTTTCCGGCCAACATTTTTTATCGCTTTGGCAGCATTGGATTCGTAACCCAACAAAGCCTTCCCAAAAGAGAAATAGAGTCCTTCGTTAACTAAAATGCGGGCAATGTTTTCATTGTTATTAAATCCGTGTACAATGACAGGTACCTTATTATCATTTAAGTTTAAACAGTTAATAAGCTCATTAAAGGCTTTTACGCAATGAATAATGAGCGGCTTGTTAATGGCGTTGGCGATTTTAATGTGTTCGATAAACACTTCTTCCTGCAATTCGAAATCAACCTTGCTTAGTTTATCCAACCCACATTCCCCAATGGCCAGACAGCGTTTTTCATGGGCAACAATTTTTAAAGTGTGCAATCGGTCCTCGAAGCTCTCCCGCTCAATGTGCCAGGGATGCAGGCCATAGGAATAATGGTTGGGTTTGCCTGAAGCTCCAATATCCAGGTTCACCAGTTCCAGTTTAGCGTCATACAGCTGGGCGTGCGTATGGGTGTTAATAAACACGATTAAATTTTTTGTCCGGTTAAATATTTACAGCACCAAACTTAGTAAATTAGGACTCACTATTAAGTATGACAGCAGATAATTATAACAAAGTTACGTCAATAACCTTTAAGGAACTGGAAAGTATTGTAGGAAAAGAGTACATCAGTTCGGAAAAGGACCAGTTGGAAAAATATGGGCAGGATGAAACCGAGGATCTTGTTTTTCTTCCGGAGGTGGTTCTTAAACCTCAAACTGTGGCTCAGGTAAGCGCCGTTGCAAAGGTATGCAGCACCAACCGGATCCCTTTAACTACTAGAGGGGCGGGTACAGGTTTGAGCGGTGGCGCTTTGCCTGTTAAAGGCGGGGTATTGCTGAGTATGGAAAAGTTCAATAAAATTTTAGGTATTGATGAAGCCAATTTGCAGGGAACTGTAGAGCCGGGTGTGATCAATTATATTTTCCAGGAAGAGGTTAAAAAGCTTGGATTGTTTTATCCGCCTGATCCGGCAAGCTGGGGAAGCTGCAGCCTTGGCGGCAATGTTGCGCACAGCAGCGGCGGCCCAAAGGCAGTTAAATACGGAACCACCCGCGATTATGTTTTAAATCTTGAAGTGGTGTTGCCTGACGGAGAAGTGATCTGGACGGGGGCCAATACCCTGAAATATTCTACCGGATACAATTTAACGCATTTAATGGTGGGGAGTGAAGGTACTTTAGGGATCATTACTAAAATTGTTTTTAAATTAATTCCGTTGCCAAAGCACGACCTGTTAATGCTGGTTCCGTTTAAAAGTGCTGAGCAAGCCTGCAAAGCGGTTGGAGAAGTATTTCGTGCGGGTATAACACCCAGCGCGATGGAGTTTATGGAGCGGGATGCAATAGACTGGAGCATAAACTATTCGGGTGAAGTAAATTTTGAGATAAAACCAGAATGGCAGGCGTTGTTATTGGTTGAGGTGGATGGAAACGATACGGACGTCCTGATGAAAGAGTGTGAAGTGATCAGTACTGTTATGCAAAGTAACGATTGCGATGAGATCTTATTTGCGGATAGCGCCGAACAAAAAAATGCGTTGTGGAAGATCCGCAGAAAAGTTGGTGAGGCTGTTAAGAGTAATAGTATTTATAAGGAAGAAGATACAGTTGTGCCAAGGGCAGAATTACCGGCGCTTTTAAAAGGTGTAAAGGATATTGGAAAACGATACGGGTTTAAATCCGTCTGCTACGGACATGCGGGCGACGGCAATCTGCATGTGAATATTATTAAAGGCGACTTAAGTGACTCTGCCTGGGAAAATGATCTTCCAAAAGGAATTACAGAAATTTTTCAGTTATGTAAGTCTCTGGGAGGTACCATTAGCGGTGAACACGGTATCGGACTCGTTCAGAAAAGTTACCTGCCGATCGTGTTCAGCGCCCATCATCTCGAACTTATGAAAGGAATAAAAAAAGTATTTGATCCGAATTATATTTTAAATCCGGGGAAGATCTTTGATTAGGTGTAGGCCACAAAACTTAAGGAAACCAGGAGACAAGACTGAAATGGATTGACGATCTGTATCAGTTGTCTTCTGTCTTGTTGCCCATTAATACTTTTCAAAAACAGGTTTTAAAGTTTGGAGAGGTTTACATAGTTTTACTGCTAACTTTTCCAAAATTGAGGCTGCCGCTTGCCGGTATTTGGTAATTTTGTACATTCACTTAAATAATTGGCCCTTCCTTATTTTTCAAAATAGTTTACATGAAAAATCTATACACATGGATGTTGCTTGCTGCAACTGTTATTTGCGGTGCGCAAACACAAGCTCCCGAAAAAAGAACCTGCGCAACCCTTGTTCCCGACAAGGCCTGGAATGACTGGTTCAACGCAAAGGTCGAGGCGTTTAAAAAGAACAATCTTTCCGGAAAAG